>PPEA01000496.1 GCA_002967005.1 Mycobacterium talmoniae | reverse complement strand
GCAGCGCCGGCGCGGACCCGGCCCGGAGCGCAGCGCCTACCCCCGCCCGATCCGCCACGGCGAAGCGTACGGGCGACCGGGCGTGGAATCCGGCGCCGAGCAGATGAGCCCGGATCCGGTCGACAACTACGCCGACATGGAAGTCGACGTGATGGACACCGACGTCCGCGACGCCGAGCTGCCCACCGACGATTCCGCCTACGTGCGGTCCTACCTGGGATCGGCCCGGGGCTTCTTCGGCAAGCGGCGCGGCGGCGACGACGTCGATGACGACCTGGCCGACCTCGACGAGGATCTCGGCGACGAGGACCTGGTGGACCTCGACGAGGACCACGACGATATCGAGGACGACCTGGTCGACGACGTGGCCGACGCGCACCCGCTGACCCAGCGCGAGGAGTTGCTGCGCGGCGGCTTGGTGGTGCTGCAGTCCATCCTGGCGGTCGCGTTCGGCGCCGGGCTGTTCCTGGCCTTCGAAAAGCTGTGGCAGTGGCAGAACATCGTCGCGCTGGTGCTGTCGGTGCTGGTCACGCTGGGCCTGGTCGCCGCCGTTCAGGTGGTCCGCAAGACCGTCGACACCACCAGCACGCTGATCGCGGTGGCCGTCGGCCTGCTGATCACGTTGGGACCACTGGCCCTGTTGCGATCCGGCTAGGCGCCCGCCAGACAACTAAGACAACCCAGTGCGCCCCGCCATCAAGGTCGGCCTGTCGACGGCCTCGGTCTACCCGTTGAGGACCGAGGCCGCCTTCGCGTACGCCGCCAAACTCGGCTACGACGGCGTCGAGCTGATGGTGTGGGGGGAGGGGGTCAGCCAGGACATCGCCGCGGTCGCCAAGCTGTCCCGGCGCTATTCGGTGCCGGTGCTGTCGGTGCACGCGCCCTGCCTGCTGATCTCGCAGCGGGTGTGGGGCGCCAACCCGATTCCCAAGCTGGAGCGCAGCGTGCAGGCCGCCGAACGGCTCGGCGCGCAGACCGTCGTGGTGCACCCGCCGTTTCGCTGGCAGCGGCGCTACGCCGAGGGCTTCGCCGACCAGGTGGCCGCCCTGGAGGCCGGCAGCGACGTCCTGGTGGCCGTGGAGAACATGTTCCCGTTCCGGGCCGACCGGTTCTTCCGGGACTCGATGGAGCGGATGCGTCGCCGCGGCGGGGGACCGGGACCCGCGATCTCGGCGTTCGCGCCGTCGTATGACCCGCTGGACGGCAACCACGCGCACTACACGCTGGACCTGTCGCACACCGCGACGGCGGGCACCGATGCGCTGGAGATGGCCCGACGGATGGGCTCGGGGCTGGTGCACCTGCACCTGTGCGACGGCAACGGGTTGCCGGCCGACGAGCACCTGGTGCCCGGGCGCGGCAGCCAACCCACCGTCGAGGTGTGCCAGATGCTGGCCGGCGGGGACTTCGCCGGCCACGTCGTGCTGGAGGTCACCACCTCGGGGGCGCGGTCGGCGCACGAGCGCGAAGCGCTGCTGAAAGAGTCGTTGCAGTTCGCCCGCACCCACCTGCTGCGCTGACCCGGCAAGGAGATTCTCGATGAGCTCGACGCTGTTCACCGACGCCATGAAGCTGGCGCGGGTCGACGACGCCACCTTCGCCGGCGAGCTCAACGAGCACTGGACGATCGGCCCCAAGGTGCACGGCGGGGCGATGCTGGCGTTGTGCGCCAACGCCGCCCGCACCGCCCACGGTGATGCGCTGCAGCCCGTCGCGGTGTCCGGCAATTTTCTGTGGGCGCCCGATCCGGGCCCGATGCGGCTGGTGACCTCGATCCGCAAGCGCGGCCGCCGGATCAGCGTCGTGGACGTCGAACTCACCCAGGGTGACCGCACCGCCGTGCACGCCGTCATCACCCTGGGGGAGCCCGAACATCACGCCCCGCCGCTGCTGTCGTTCAACCCGGTGGTGCCGTTGATGACCCCCGAACCCCCGCCCGGGCTGGCGCCGATCGGGCCGGGGCACCCGATGGAGCACATCGTGCACCTGGCGCACGGCTGCGACATCCGGCCGGCGCTGACCACGCTGGGTCCGCGCACCGACGGCGGGCCGCCGGTGATCGAGATGTGGGTGCGGCCCAAAGACGCCGCGCCCGACGTGCTGTTCGCGTTGCTGTGCGGCGACGTGTCCGCGCCGGTGACCTTCGCGGTCAACCGCACCGGCTGGGCGCCCACCGTGCAGCTCACCGCCTACCTGCGGGCGATGCCGGCCGACGGCTGGCTGCGGGTGATCTGCACCACCGTGCAGATCGGGCAGGACTGGTTCGACGAGGACCACACCGTGGTGGACTGCGAGGGCCGCATCATCGTGCAGTCGCGGCAGCTGGCGATGGTGCCCGCGCCGTAGCGGGTGGTGGTGGCGCCCGGCTGCGCCGCGCCGGCGATCGCCCATCTGCCATGCTGTCGGCCATGGCCAGAATCGCACTCATCGGTGGCGGCAGCATGGGCGAGGCCCTGCTGTCGGGCTTGCTGCGGTCCGGGCGCCAGGTCAAAGACCTGGTGGTCGCCGAGAAGCTGCCCGCCCGCGTCAAGTACCTGTCCGAGACCTATTCGGTGCTGGTGACGTCGCTGGCCGAGGCGGTGGAGACCGCGACGTTCGTCATCGTCGCGGTCAAACCGTCCGACGTGGAAGCGGTGATCGGCGAGGTCGCCGACGCGGCCGCGTCGGCCGGCGAGGACAGCCCCGAGCAGGTGTTTGTCACCATCGCGGCCGGCGTCACCACCGGCTACCTGGAGTCCAAGCTGCCGGCCGGGACGCCGGTGGTGCGGGCGATGCCCAACGCGCCGTCGTTGGTCGGCGCCGGGGTCAGTGTGCTCGCCAAGGGCCGCTTCGCCACCCAGGAGCAGCTCAAGGAGGTCGCGGCGCTGTTCGACAGCGTGGGTGACGTGCTGACCGTGCCCGAGGCGCAGATGGACGCGGTGACCGCGGTGTCGGGCTCGGGTCCGGCCTACTTCTTCCTGATGGTGGAGGCCCTGGTGGACGCCGCCGTCGGCGTCGGCCTGACCCGTCGGGTGGCCACCGACCTGGCGGTGCAGACCATGGCCGGCTCGGCGGCGATGCTGTTGGAGCGCATCGAGCACGACCGGCAGGCCAGCGAGGCGGGGCTGGACACCACCGCCGCGCAGCTGCGGGCGACAGTTACCTCGCCGGGCGGCACCACCGCCGCGGCGCTGCGCGAACTCGAGCGCGGGGGTTTGCGGGCCACCGTCGACGCCGCCGTGCAGGCCGCAAAAAGCCGCTCTGAGCAGCTAAGAATTACAACGGAGTAATTCAGGAATTTTTGACTAATTACCCCACACCAGTCGCAGTAACCCCATTGGTCCCGCTATTCTCCTCTCTGGAAGCACTTGTGCGTGCCAGCGGAGGGGAAGCCGCTGGGGCTGCAGGTGCCTGATTGGATTGGGTTGCGATGACGTCAATGAACGGGCCTTCGGCGCGGGATTCGGCTAGTGGAAAATCGGTGCGAGACTCCAATGCACCAGACAGTCAGCAGGGCAGAACTCAATTTCTCACCGTGGCCGAGGTGGCCGCGTTGATGCGGGTCAGCAAGATGACCGTGTACCGCTTGGTGCATAACGGTGAGCTGCCTGCGGTACGAGTCGGGCGATCCTTCCGGGTGCACGCCAAAGCCGTGCATGACCTGTTGGAGAGCTCTTTCTTCGACGCGGGCTGACCTTCGGCGACCACACCACACCCGGCCCGTGGGGGCCGGGCGATCGGCATGCCCGTCGACCCTGAGGTGGGCGCGTCGAGTCTGCGGCTAGGGCATCGAGCCTGCGCGTGGTGCTTCGAGTCTGAATCTGTGGCGCCGAGTCTGCGGCCAGGGCATCGAGCCTGCGCCTACGGCATCGAGTCTGAATCTACGGCGCCGAGCCTGCGTCCAGGCCGTGTTTGGTCGGGAAATCGCGGCCTGACCGCAGTCTCGATGCCCTCACCGCAGGCTGGGTGCCCTGACCGCAGTCTCGATGCCCTCACCGCAGTCTCGATGCCCTGACCGCAGTCTCGATGCGCACACCGCAGGCTCGATGCCCCCACCGCAGGGTCGCGACAACCCGGTGTGGACCGGCCACACCGCAAGCCCCAGACGCCCCATCGGTGCGAAACCAGTCGCCGAGCCAACGGCGGCGCAGCGCGGTTTTCCGTTCCATGCACCCGCCCAGGTAAGGTAACCAGGTCGATTCAGCAGCCAGCCACAGTTAGGCGCAGGCAGAGTTAGATAGCGGAGTTCATGGGTTCAGTCATCAAGAAGCGGCGCAAGCGCATGTCGAAGAAGAAGCACCGCAAGCTGCTTCGTCGCACCCGGGTGCAGCGCAGAAAACTCGGTAAGTAGCCCCCCGCGTTTTGCCGCGGTTCGCGGCTCGTCCTGCCCAACTGCCGTCCGGCCGTTAGGCTATCGGCGTGGATTCGGCGGGGCCCCCAACCGGCGGCGGCAGTGACATCCGGCATTACCCCAAGGTGGTGTTGGTAACCGGCGCCTGCCGGTTCCTGGGCGGCTACCTGACCGCACGGTTGGTGCAAAACCCGTTGATCAACCGGGTCATCGCGGTGGACGCGATCGCGCCGAGCAAGGACATGCTGCGCCGGATGGGCCGCGCCGAGTTCGTCCGCGCCGACATCCGCAACCCGTTCATCGCCAAGGTGATCCGCAACGGCGAGGTCGACACCGTGGTGCATGCCGCGGCGGCGTCCTACGCCCCGCGGTCCGGGGGCGGGGCGGCGTTGAAAGAACTCAACGTGATGGGCGCGATGCAGCTGTTCGGGGCCTGTCAGAAGGCGCCGTCGGTGCGCCGGGTGATCTTGAAGTCGACGTCGGAGGTCTACGGGTCCAGTTCGCGCGATCCGGTGATGTTCACCGAGGACAGCACCAGCCACCGTCCGCCCAGCGAGGGGTTCCCGCGGGACAGCATCGACATCGAGGGCTATGCCCGCGGGCTGGGGCGGCGCCGGCCGGATATTGCGGTCACCATCTTGCGGTTGGCGAACATGATCGGCCCGGCGATGGATACCGCGCTGTCGCGGTATCTGGCCGGCCCGCTGGTCCCGACGGTGCTCGGCCGGGACGCGCGGCTGCAGCTGCTGCACGAGCAAGACGCGCTGGGCGCGTTGGAGCGCGCCACCATGGCCGGGAAACCCGGCACCTTCAACATCGGTGCCAGCGGCATCATCATGATGTCGCAGGCGATCCGGCGGTCGGGTCGAATCCCGGTGCCAGTGCCGGGTTTTGGGCTGTGGGCGGTGGATTCGTTGAGACGGGCTAACCGCTACACCGAGATCAATCGTGAACAACTTGACTATTTGAGCTTTGGTCGAGTGATGGACACGACTAGAATGCGTGACGACCTTGGCTACAGCCCGAAATGGTCCACAGCCGAGGCCTTCGATGATTATTTACGGGGTCGTGATCTCACTCCGATCATCGACCCGCAGTGGGTACGCTCGTTGGAGCGCCGCGCCGTGGCGGCAGCTCAGCGTTGGGGCAGCCGCGCATAGATTCTCGATCGGGGAGGGGAGGTAGTCATCGTGGCGGGCGATTCGAAGGCGAAAGTCATTCCGTTGCACTCGAATTCGAGTCGTGCAACGGCGCAGCGGCGCGCCGACGCGGCGCGCCGGCATCCCTCGGTGGCCCACGACGGCAAGGGTCGGGCGTCGGCCGACCAGATTGCCGCCGTCATCCGCGAGATCGACCAGCGCCGTGCCGCCGCCGGTGCCCCGGCGGCCGAACCCTCCGCCAACGAATTCGCTGAACGGGTCGCCGCGATCGCCCAGTTCATCCGGGAACGGATCACCGGGGACTACAGCGTCGACGAGTACGGCTTCGACCCGCACTTCACCAACGCCGTCGCGCTGCCTTTGCTGCGGTTCTTCTTCAAGTCGTGGTTCCGGGTCGAGGTCAGCGGGGTGGAGAACCTGCCCGACACCGGGGCGGCGCTGGTGGTGGCCAATCACGCCGGGGTGCTGCCGATCGACGCGCTGATGACCTCGGTGGCCGTGCACGACGAGCACCCGGCCCACCGTGATTTGCGGCTGCTGGCCGCCGACCTGGTTTTCGACCTGCCGGTGATCGGCCCGGCCGCCCGCAAGGCGGGCCACACCATGGCGTGCACCGCCGACGCCCACCGGTTGCTGGCCGCCGGCGAACTGACCGCGGTGTTCCCGGAGGGCTACAAGGGGCTGGGCAAACGCTTCAAGGATCGCTACAAACTGCAGCGCTTCGGCCGCGGCGGCTTCGTGTCGGCCGCGCTGCGGGCCAAGGCGCCGATCGTGCCGTGCTCGATCGTCGGCTCCGAGGAGATCTACCCGATGCTGGCCGACGTCAAATTGCTGGCCCGGCTGCTGGGGGTGCCGTACTTTCCGATCACCCCGCTGTTCCCGCTGGCCGGGCCCGCCGGGCTGGTGCCGCTGCCGTCGAAGTGGCATATCGCGTTCGGCGAGCCGATCCCCACCGTCGACTACGACGAGTCCGCCGCCGACGACCCGATGGTCACCTTCGAGTTGACCGACCAGGTGCGCGAGACCATCCAGCAGACGCTGTACCGGCTGCTGACCGGCCGGCGCAACGTGTTCTTCGGCTGAGTTCTTCGCGGGCGGGAACGCCGACTACTTGACCAGGGTGAACTGGCACACGTTGGTGTTGCCGTTGCGGAACAGGTCGGCGCAGCCGGTCAGGTACTTCATGTACCGGTCGTAGACCTGCTGCGACTGGATCGCGATAGCCTCGTCCTTGCGCGCCGCCAGCGCCGCGGCCCACATGTCCAGCGTGCGGGCGTAATGCGGGCGCAGCGGGTGCACCCGGGCGACCGTGAAACCCGCCTTGGTGGCGTGCGCTTCCACGTTGGCCACCCGCGGCAGCTGACCCCCGGGAAAGATCTCGTCCATGATGAACTTGATGAACCGCACCAGCGTCATGGTCAGCTTCAGCCCGAGTTCCTCGGCCTCTTCCGGGCTCACCATCGTGATGGTGTGCAACAGCATGACGCCGTCGGCGGGCAGCAGCCGGTAGGCCCGGGCGAAGAAGTCGTCGTAGCGGTCGTAGCCGAAGTGCTCGAACGCGCCGATCGACACGATCCGATCCACCGGTTCGTCGAACTTCTCCCAGCCCTCCAGCAGCACCCGTTTGCTGCGCGGGCTGTCGATGGTGTCGAACAGGTTCTCGACGTGGACCTGCTGGTTTTTGCTCAACGTCAGGCCGACCACGTTGACGTCGTAGCGTTCGATGGCCCGTTGCAGGGTGGCGCCCCAGCCGCAGCCGATGTCGAGCAGGGTCATGCCGGGTTGCAGGCCCAGCTTGCCCAGCGACAGGTCGATCTTGGCCAGCTGCGCCTCTTGCAGCGTCATATCGTCGCGTTCGAAGTAGGCGCAGCTGTAGGTCTGGGTCGGGTCCAAAAACAGCCGGTAGAAGTCGTCGGAGAGGTCGTAGTGCGACTGGACGTCCGCGTAATGGGGTATCAGCTCGGCGTCAGGCGCGCGCTCGCCCCGATCGGTCATAGCCGAGGAGATTAGGCCTGGCCGCGGATCGATGCAATCGCGGCGATGGTCGCCGCTTCGGTGTCGGCGTCCTGGTTCGCCGACTCACCGAGCATGGTGACCACGCTGGTCATCACCGGCCGGCCGTCGGCGTCGGTGACCTCGCTGCGGATCTCGCTGATCACCGTGCCGTGCGATTCGATCACCGAATCGAGGTAGGTGTCGAAGTACAGCTTGTCGCCGGCCTGGATCGGCCGGTGGAACTCGAACTTCTGGTCGCGGTGGAAGACCCGGGCGATGTTGATCGGGATGTCGAACTTGGTGAAGATCTCCAGCTGCACGCGACGCCCGGCGACCGCCAGGAACGTCAGGGAGGCGACCAGGCCGTCGTAGCCGGCCTCGGCGGCCGCGGACTCCTCGAAATGGGTCGGGTGGTCGTCTTTGACCGCGGCGGCGAACTCGCGGATCTTCTCGCGGCCGACCTGGAAATAGTCCGGGAACCGGTAGTGGGTACCGATGATTCCCTGCGACTCTGTGTGCACTGACATGCCAGGTTGCCCTCCGCTCGCGCGCCGTCTGCGTGCCGACTGTGTAGGTTGTGCACGCTAAACGGCGATTTTCTCGAACACAACCTACACACTCGGCGCCACGCCGAAGAAGTCTCAGCGCTCGTGGCGACGCGACACGGCTGCAGCCAAAGCCC
>PPEA01000495.1 GCA_002967005.1 Mycobacterium talmoniae | reverse complement strand
CGCCTTGCGGGCGGTGCGGAAGTCGCGGATCTCCCAGCCCCGCTCCCGGGCCAGCTCCCGCAGCGCGGCGTCGGGGTTGATCGCCACCGCGGTGCCGACCAGCGACAACATCGGCACATCGTTGAAGCTGTCGGAGTAGGCGGTGCACCGTTTGAGGTTGAGCCCCTCCCGGATCGCCAACGACCGCACCGCGTGCGCTTTGCCCGCGCCGTGCAACAGTTCGCCGACCAGCCGGCCGGTGAACACCCCGTCCACCGATTCCACCACGGTGGCCAGCGCCCCGGTCAGCCCCAGCCGGCGGGCGATGGTCTCGGCCAGCTCGTAGGGGGTGGCGGTGACCAGCCACACCTGCTGGCCGGCGTCCAGGTGCATCTGGGCCAGCTCTCGGGTGCCCGGCCAGATCTTGTCGGCGATGATCTCGTCGTAGATCTCCTCGCCCAGGGCGGCCAGCTCCGCGGTGGTGCGGCCCTCGACGAACGCCAGCCCCTGGCGCCGGCCGGCGGCGACGTCGTCGCTGTTTTCCCGTCCGATCAGCTGAAACTTGGCCTGCGCGTACACGAACCGCGCCACGTCGCGGTAGGTGAAGTAGTTGCGCGCCGCCAAGCCCCGGCCGAAGTGCAGCAGCGAGGACCCCTGCACCAAGGTGTTGTCCACGTCGAAGAACGCGGCGGCGGTCAGATCGACCGGCGACGCGCTGTCCGCCGGGGGCACCGCCGCGTCGGCGGCCACGCCTTCCACCGCGCGTTCGGCGCTGGCGTCGGCGGCCACCGCGCCGGCATCGGCCACGGCCGGATCCGCGCTGCCCGAGTCGGAGAACGCCATCACGGACTCCTTCAAATGTGTGCCGCAGTGTTGGCTCAACCTTATCTGGCACTCGCGTGGCCACCGGTGCCACACTGGTCGCCGTGAACCAGCGCCCGCAGGTGGAGTTGCTGACCCGCGCCGGCTGCGCGGTGTGCGCCCGGGTGTACGCCCGGCTGGGGGAGCTGGCCGGCGAGCTGGGGTTTCGACCTGACCGCCACCGATGTCGACGCGGCCGCCGCGGCGGGCAACACCGCACCGCGGGCCGAATACGGCGACCGGCTGCCGGTGGTCCTGCTCGACGGCCGCGAGCACAGCTACTGGGAGCTCGACGAGGACCGGCTGCGCGCCGACCTGGCCTGATCCGAGGCCGAGGCGCCGGCAACCAACGGGCAAGCAAATTTGGTAGCCCAGCTGGTAAACGTTTACCGTGGAGGTCAGTTCGTTCACTGGTGAATGCGAGGGAGCAGGCCAGGTGATTAAGCCGTGAGCGTCCTGCTCTTCGGGGTTTCGCACCGCAGCGCGCCGGTCTCCATCCTGGAGCAGCTGAGCACCGACGAAGCCGATCAGGTCAAGATCGTCGACAAGGTGCTGCAGTCGCCGTTGGTGACCGAGGCCATGATGCTGTCCACCTGTAACCGGGTCGAGGTCTACGCCGTGGTGGACGCCTTCCACGGCGGGCTGTCGGTGATCGGGCAGGTGCTCAGCGAGCACGCCGCCATCTCGATGGCCGACCTGACCAAATACGCCTACGTCCGCTACAGCGAGGCCGCCGTCGAGCATCTGTTCGCGGTGGCCAGCGGCCTGGATTCGGCGGTGGTCGGCGAGCAGCAGGTGCTCGGGCAGGTGCGCCGCGCCTACGCCACCGCCGAGGCCAACCGCACCGTCGGCCGCGTGCTGCACGAGTTGGCGCAGCGCGCGCTGTCGGTGGGCAAACGGGTGCACTCCGAAACCACGATCGACGCCGCCGGGGCGCCGGTGGTCTCGGTGGCGCTGGGCATGGCCGACGCCAAATTGGGCGGCCTGGCCGGGAAAACCGCGGTGGTGATCGGCGCCGGGGCGATGGGCGCGCTGTCCGCGGCGCACCTGACCAGGGCCGGGATCGGTCACATCCACGTCGTCAACCGGTCGTTGCCGCGCGCG
>PPEA01000494.1 GCA_002967005.1 Mycobacterium talmoniae | reverse complement strand
GGACTCCAATGCTTCGCGTAGATCAGCCGCCAACATCGGGTAATCGGCTTCGCATGAATCGGCGTAGGCGGCCAGCGCTACGGCTGCATGTGGGTCGGTGGTGTAGGCCAGGACGAAGTACGGCCCCCAAGGACCAGGCCGGCGAGATGAGCGAACGGTTGGTGGCCCACGGCGCGCTGCCGATGGAGGTGCCCACCATCGCCGTCGAGCCGCCGCGCAGCCCGGCCCAGATGGAAAGGGCCGTCAAGGGTTTGGTCGACGGCCGGTACCAGTGGGTGGTGTTCACCTCCACCAACGCGGTGCGCGCGGTGTGGGAAAAGTTCGGCGAGTTCGGGCTGGACGCTCGGGCGTTCTCCGGGGTGAAGATCGCCTGCGTCGGCGAGGCCACCGCAGACCGGGTCCGCGCCTTCGGGGTCAGCCCCGAGCTGGTGCCGGCCGGGGAACAGTCCTCGCTGGGGCTGCTGGACGAATTCCCGCCGTACGACAGCGTTTTCGACCCGGTGAACCGGGTGCTGCTGCCGCGCGCCGACATCGCCACCGAGACGCTGGCCGAGGGGCTGCGCGAACGCGGTTGGGAGATCGAGGATGTCACCGCCTACCGGACGGTGCGCGCCGCGCCGCCGCCGGCGGCCACCCGCGAGATGATCAAAACCGGTGGGTTCGACGCGGTGTGCTTCACCTCGTCCTCGACGGTGCGCAACCTGGTCGGCATCGCCGGCAAGCCGCACACCCGCACCATCGTGGCCTGCATCGGCCCCAAAACCGCCGAAACCGCCGCCGAATTCGGGTTGCGGGTCGACGTGCAGCCGGAGACCGCGGCGGTGGGCCCGCTGGTGGAGGCGCTGGCCGAGCACGCCGCCCGGCTGCGCGCCGAGGGTGCGCTGCCACCACCGCGTAAGAAGAGCCGCAGGCGATGACTTCTCTCGCGTTGACTCTGCACCGGTGGCGGAAAAGTGCGGGTAACCCCCGCCCCTCCACGCAGAGTCAACGCGGGATGACTGGCTACCCGCGGCAGCGTCCGCGCCGGTTGCGTTCGACGCCGGCGTTGCGCCGATTGGTGGCGCAAACCTCGCTGGAGCCACGGCATTTGGTGCTGCCGATGTTCGTCGCCGACGGGATAACGGACCCTCGCCCCATCCCGTCGATGCCCGGCGTGGTGCAGCACACCCGGGATTCGCTGCGCGCGGCGGCCGCCGACGCCGTCGCCGCCGGGGTGGGCGGGCGTGATGCTGTTCGGGGTGCCCCGCGCCGGCGACAAGGACGCGGTGGGGTCGCCCGGCACCGACCCCGACGGCATCCTCAACGTCGCGCTGCGGGATCTGGCCAAGGATCTCGGCGATGCCACGGTGCTGATGGCCGACACCTGCCTCGACGAGTTCACCGACCACGGGCACTGCGGCGTGCTGGACGCCCGCGGCCGGGTGGACAACGACGCGACCCTGGCCCGCTACGTCGAACTGGCGGTGGCCCAAGCCGATTCCGGGGCGCAGGTGGTGGGGCCCAGCGGCATGATGGACGGCCAGGTCGGCGCCATCCGGGATGGGTTGGACGCCGCCGGGCACACCGACGTGGTGATCCTGGCGTACGCCGCCAAATTCGCGTCGGCGTTTTACGGCCCGTTCCGCGACGCGGTGGACTCCAGCCTGGCCGGGGACCGGCGCACCTACCAGCAGGAGCCCGGCAACGCCCGCGAGGCGCTGCGCGAGGTGATGCTGGACCTCGACGAGGGCGCCGACCTGGTGATGGTCAAACCCGCGCTGGGCTATCTGGATATCGTCTCCGCGGCCGCCGAGGTGTCCCCGGTGCCGGTGGCCGCCTATCAGGTGTCCGGGGAGTACGCGATGATCGCCGCCGCCGCGGCCAACGGCTGGGTCGACGGCGATGCCGCCGCCCTGGAGTCGCTGATCAGCATCCGGCGCGCCGGCGCCGACATCGTGTTGACCTACTGGGCCGCCGCGGCGGCCGACTGGTTGACGTGAGCGCCCACCGCGCCGAACGTGCACTGATGGCGGGATTTCTCGACTTTTTTCGCCGTGGCTGCACGTTCGTCGGCCCGCATCGACACCCGCTACTCTGACCCGAGCATGTCCGCCGACCCGCCCGTCCCGCCGCCGCCCCCCGCGCCGCTGTTCCACGAACGCGGCGCCAGCTGGTATTGGGTGCTGGCCGGCCCGGCGTCGGCGGTGACGATGCTGCTGATCCAGGCGCACAGCGGCTACGGCTACAACCCGCTGATGCCGGCCATCTTCCTGGTGCTGGTGACCGGGTTCGTCGGCTTGCAGGTCAAGGCGGCCCGGATCCACACCTCGGTCGAGCTGACCGAAGACACCCTGCGCCAGGGCACCGAAACCATCCCGGTCGGCGAGATCATCAAGATCTATCCGGAGGCCGACAAGGCGGCATCCGGGGACGAGGTGCTGGCCTGGCAGTCGGCCCGGGCGCTGGGCGAACTGACCGGGGTGCCGCGCGGACGCGTCGGGATTGGGCTGCGGCTCACCGGCGGCCGCAAGGCGCAGGCCTGGGCCCGGCACCATCGTCAACTGCGGGCGGCGCTGGCCCCGCTGGTGGTGGAGCGCACCGAACCGGTCAACGACGACGACGAGGAGTCGCGGTGGTGACCGCCAAGGTCCGCGCCGCCGTCGAACTCGGTTTGGCCGCCGCGGCGGCGGTGGGTTGCGCGCTGAGCTGGTCGCAGGTGCGCTCGACGGTGACCGTCGCCCCGATCAGCGCCGGGCAGCCGGCCACCACCTCGGTGGTCTACGACCCGCCGATGTTGCTGCTGACCCTGCTGCTGGCGACGCTGGCCGGGGTGTTGGCCGTGGTCGGGGCGGCCCGGCTGTGGCGAAGCAGACACACCATTAATACCCCCTAGGGGTATGATCGTCGGCATGGTGACCACCGATCTGCAGCTGCGCGGCATGACGTGTGCCGCGTGCGCGGCGCGGATCGAGCGCGGCCTCAACCAGCTGGACGGGGTGCAGGCCACGGTGAACTTCGCCGTCGAACGCGCCCACGTCCAACACGAATCCGGGGTGTCGGTCGCCGACCTGATCCGCGCGGTGGAGTCGACCGGCTATCAGGCGTCGGTGGTCGGCGCCCCCACCCAGGACACCCCGGAGGACGGGCTGCGGCCCCGGCTGATCGGGTCGGCGGTGCTGGCCGTGCCGGTGGTCGCGCTGTCGATGGTGATGGGCTGGCAGTTCCCCGGCTGGCAGTGGCTGGTGTTCGCGCTGACCACGCCGATCCCGTGGCCTGGGGCGGTGCCCCGTTCCACCG
>PPEA01000493.1 GCA_002967005.1 Mycobacterium talmoniae | reverse complement strand
CGGCCGAGCTGGGCGCCTCCTGGCAGCCCGGGTTGTCCGATCGACCCGGCGCAGCTGCGCCGCGTCGACGTCCGCCACCTCGGCTTCGACGGCCAGCCGCACGACGGCGAACTCGTCGTGCACCAGGATCTGGTGGACGAGGTGCTGGCGATCTTCGACGAGCTGTACCGGCTGGGCTACCCGATCGAGAAGATCCGCACCCCCGACCACTACCCGCAGGCCGCCGACGAACTGTCGATGGAGGACAACAACACCTCGGCGTTCAGTTGCCGCGGCATCCCCGGCAGCGACCGGTGGTCGCTGCACGCCTACGGTCGCGCGATCGACGTCAACCCGCTGCTCAACCCGTCCGTCCATGCGGACGGGGTACTCGAACCGCTGACCGCGGCGCCCTACGTGGACCGCAGCCGCACCGACCCGGGCCTGTTGCACGGCGGTGACCCGGCCGTGCGGGTCTTCGTCGATCGCGGCTGGGTGTGGGGCGGTTCGTGGCGGTCACCCATCGATTACCAGCACTTCGAACGACCCTGACCGGCGGCGCGACCGACAATTCGGATCGGCAAAACTGCGCCGCTACCGTGGTGGGGCTTCGCGCGATTGGCGGCGTCACGCTGTTACCCTGCGAAGGCTGGTAGTTGACAGGCCGCGGCGCGGCCGACCGCCCAGCCAGTCCACCGAGCAGCGCGAACGTAGCTAGAGCAGGGTCATACGGAAAGAGTGTTGTGCGCACCGGAGAGATCAAAGCCTTAACCGGGCTTCGCATCGTCGCCGCCGTGTGGGTGGTGCTCTTCCACTTCCGCCCGCTGCTGGCCGAGGCCGTCCCCGATTTCAGCTCGGCGCTGGCCCCGGTGCTCAACTGCGGGGCCCAGGGCGTCGACCTGTTCTTCATCCTCAGCGGGTTCGTGCTGACCTGGAACTATCTCGATCGGATGGGTCCGTCCTGGTCGACCCGCGACACCGTGCACTTCCTGTGGCTTCGGCTGGCCCGGGTGTGGCCGGTGTACCTGGTCACCCTGCATCTGGCCGCCGCGTGGGTGATTTTCACCCTGCACGTCGGCCACGTGCACCCGGAGGACATGAGCCAGTTCACCGCCATCAGCTACGTGCGGCAGTTGCTGCTGGTGCAACTGTGGTTCGAGCCGTTCTTCGACGGCTCCAGCTGGGACGGCCCGGCGTGGTCGATCAGCGCCGAATGGCTGGCCTACCTGCTGTTCGGCGTGCTGGTGCTGGTCATCTTCCGGATGACCCATGTGACCCGGGCCCGCAGCCTGCTGGTGTTGGCGTTCGCGTCGGCGCTGCCGCCGGTGCTGCTGCTGCTGGCCACCGGCCAGTTCTACACCCCGTGGAGCTGGCTGCCCCGGATCGTCACCCAGTTCGTGGCCGGGGCGCTGGCCTGCGCG
>PPEA01000492.1 GCA_002967005.1 Mycobacterium talmoniae | reverse complement strand
CCTGGGGGGAGGCCACCGCAGGGCGGCCGCCGCCAAGATCGAGAAAGGTGCGCGCCCCTGGCCGCCGCCCGCGGCCGCGACATCCGGTTCGGCATTCGGCTGCACACCATCAGCCGCGACACGTCGGCGGCGGCGTGGGCGGTCGCCGACGAACTGGTTCAGGAACTGAGCCCGGAGCAGATCGCGAAAGCCACGGCGCTGCACTCGCGCTCGGAATCCGAGGGGCAGCGCCGGATGACCGCGTTGCACGGCGGCCGCGTCGACAAGCTGGAGATCTACCCGAACCTGTGGGCGGGGGTGGGTCTGGTCCGCGGCGGCGCCGGCACCGCGCTGGTGGGCAGCCACGAGGAAGTCGCGAACCTGATCTGGGAGTACTACTCGCTGGGGTTCGACGAGTTCATCCTGTCCGGCTACCCGCATCTGGAGGAGGCGTACTGGTTCGCCGAAGGCGTGCTGCCGATCCTGCGCCGCAAGGGTGTCGCCTGATACCCGCGAGCAGACGCAAAAGCCCCCAAATCTCCGTGGATTTGGGGGCTTTTGCGTCTGCTCGCGCCACGGCTGCAATCGCGCTGCACCTAAACCTAGCTCGACGCACCGGGATACAGCTTACTGGTGGGGTGGTTTCTTCTGCACCGGTCGCCGCCCTCCCCGAACATATCGGCACCGCCAACGAGACGTCGGCGACGACGCTGCGGACGTCGCTGGTGGCCAGCCTGCTCGGTACCACGATCGAGTGGTACGACTTCTTCCTGTACGCCACCGCGGCCAGCATCGTGTTCAACCACACGTTCTTCCCGGATCAAAGCTCGTTCGTCGGCACCCTGCTGGCGTTCGCGACCTTCGCCGTCGGATTCCTGGTCCGGCCGATCGGCGGATTCGTGTTCGGCCATGTCGGTGATCGCATCGGGCGCAAAAAGACGCTGGCGCTGACCATGTTCCTGATGGGTGGGGCGACCGCGCTGATGGGTGCGCTGCCCACCGCCGCCCAGATCGGTGTGCTGGCCCCGATCCTGCTGTTGGTGCTGCGGATCGTCCAGGGGTTCGCCCTCGGCGGTGAATGGGCCGGCGCGGTGCTGCTGGCCGTCGAGCACAGTCCCGCGCACCGTCGCGGCGTCTTCGGCAGCATTCCGCAGGTCGGTCTGGCGCTCGGTCTTGCGCTGGGCACCGGGGTATTCGTGCTGCTGCAGCTGGCGCTGCCCCCGGACGCGTTCGAAACCTACGGGTGGCGGCTGGCGTTCGCGTTCAGCATCGTGCTGGTGATCGTGGGCCTGCTGGTGCGGTTGCGGGTGACCGAGACGCCGGCCTTCGAGCGGATCCGCCGCCAAGGCCAACGGTCCGCGGTGCCGCTGCGGGAGATCTTCCGGCCGCCGACGTTGCGCAACACGCTGCTGGGCCTGCTGTCCCGGTGGGCCGAGGGCACCGCGTTCAACACCTGGGGGGTGTTCACCATCTCCTTCGCCACCGCGACGCTGCATCTGGGCAAGGTGCCGGTGTTGGTGGCGGTGACCGTCGCCGCGCTGGTGATGGCGGTGCTGCTGCCGCTGTCGGGGCTCTTAACCGATCGTTTCGGCGCTACGGCGGTGTACGCCAGCGGTATCGCCGCCTACGGAGTGGCGGTGTTCCCCTGCTTCGCGCTGTTTCGCACCGGCAGCATCACGCTGTACGCGGTCGGCATGCTGGTGGCGTTCGGCGTGATCCACGCCTGGTTCTACGGGGCGCAAGGCACCCTGTACGCGTCGCTGTTCCCGACCCGAACCCGGTACACCGGACTGTCGACGGTCTACCAGCTGTCCGGTGTGTACGCGTCCGGGCTGACCCCGCTGGTGCTGACGGCGCTGGTGGCGGCCAATCACCAACAGCCCTGGTATGCCTGCGGTTACCTCGCCGCGACCGCGGCGATCAGCGTGTTGGCCACCCTGCTGCTGCGCCGCGAACCAGAGCGTCCGTGACTGTGCGATTCCATACGCCAAAACGGCGTATCGCGTAGCAAGCCGCACAATCGGCGCGATTGCGCTAATCGAGCACGTGGTAGGCCGCATCGACCATCGAGATCGGACCGTTGCCGCGTTGGCGCGCCTTCCCGGTGATCCGCAGCATTTGGCCCGGGGCGATATCGGCGCCGTAGCCGGGCTCCAACATGACCCGCACGTCGCCGCTGTCGTCGCCGACGACGATCCACCGGAAGGTTCGCCGCCGTTTGGTGATGTCCTCGACCTGGCTGACCCGCCCTTCAATGGTGGCGCGCCGGCCCGGGATCAAACCCTCCACCGCGATCACCGCCGAGGAACGGCCCGGATGCTCGTACTCTTGGACGCTCTGCTGTTCACTGCGGGAAATCCGGGCCTGGATCTTGCCGACTTCACGCGCAACCCGCTGCTCGAACATGTCCGGATACGCTTGGGCGATCCGTGACTGCACGTCGTAGGGCACGATCGTCGCCGCCGCGTCGGGGATCCGGCTGACGGCGCGGGCGATCTTATCCGCGGTGCGGTCATGCAGCAGCCGGCCCAGCAGCGGCGCGTAGGTGCGGCGCGGCAGCAGCACCGTCACGTTGGTGTCCGGGTGCTCCTTCAGCGCCCGTGCGACAAGTTCTTGTGCGGCCCTGGTGATTTGCCGATCGGGGCAGTCGACGACACGCAACCGGGTGTCAAGGCCGAAATGATCCCAGCGCTTGCGCAACTGCGCGGCGTGCGACGCGTCGACCATCAAATGCACCGCGATCAGTTCGTCGGCCCGCAGCCCCCGGCCGTAGCGCAGCGCCTCAATCACCGCCAGATCGACGGCGTTCACCAACACGAACACCCGGTGGCGGGCATACTTGGTCAGTTCCGGGCGGTCGGTGCGGAACATCTCGAGAATGGCGGCCTCGGCGCGGTATTCGCGGTTCAGCCGGGTCAACACGAACACCAGCAACGGGAAGACCACGACCACCAGCCAGGCGCCCTCGGTGAACTTCGCCACCGCGAAGATCCCCACAATGATCGTCGACAAGACGCCCGCCGAGAGGTTGATCGCCAGCTTGTGCCGCCAGCCGGACTGACGATGGGTGAGATGGTGCTTGGTCATCCCGTACCCGGCCATCGCGAACCCGGTGAACACACCGATCGCGTAGAACGGCACCAGCGCGTTGACCGAGCCGCCGGTCACCACCAGCAGCGCCACCGACAGGGCGGTGAGCACGATGATGCCGTTCGAGAACACCAGGCGGTAGCCACGTTTGGTCAGCTGGCGGGGCAGGAAGCGGTCCTCGGCGACGAAGTTGGCCAGCGCCGGGAACCCGTTGAAGCTGGTGTTGGCGCCGGTGAACAAAATGGCCGCCGTCGACGCCTGGACCAGGACGTACAGCACGTCGCCGCCGAGCCCGTGGCCGAACACCGCCCGGGCGATCTCCGAGAGCATCGACGGGTATTCGTCGACATACGGGGTGGCGTGGGTGACATGCGCGAGGTAGGCGACCCCGGCCAGCAGGAACCCGAGAATGCAGGCCATCGCGGTGAGCACCCGGCGCGCGTTGACGCCTTGCGGTTTCCGGAAGACGTTGACGGTGTTGGAGATTGCTTCCACCCCGGTCAACGACGAACCCCCGTTGGCGAAGGCGCGCAGCAGCACCAGGATCGTCGCGCCCATGACCAGCCCGCTGCCCTGATGAACCGGCACCGCCCCGGCGATGTGCTCGGGATCGTAGGTCGGCAACCCGCCGAAGACGCTGCGCGTCACCCCGACGACGATGGTCAGCGCGATCATGACCACGAAGGAATAGGTGGACACCGCGAACGGCAGGCCGGCCTCCCGCAGCCCGCGCAGGTTGGCGTAGCAGATCAGCAGCACCACCGCCACGGTGATTTCCAGGCTGTAGGGGCCCAGGACCGTCACTGCCGACACCACCGCCACCGTGCCCGCCGCCGCCTGCACCGCCACGGTAACCACGTAATCGATCAACAGCGCCGCGGCGGCGACCTGGGCGACGCGGGGCCCGAAGTTCTCCCGCGCCACCACATAGGAACCGCCGGCCCGGGTGTAGGCGATGACGACCTGCCGGTAGGAGGCGGCCACCAACACCAGGATCAGCAAAATGACCCCGGTGATGGGCAGCAGCAGCGCGAACGCGGCCAGCCCGGCATGCGGCAACAGCTCGATCATGATCTGCTCGGGGCCGTACGCGGTCGACGAGATGGCGTCGGGTGACAGCGCGCCCAACGCGACCGGGTTCGACAACCGCTCGGAGCTCAACTCCTCGGTGATCAGGGGTTTGCCGAGGAACACCCGCTTGACGACGTCGCTGATCGCCACCGGGATACGCGGCTGGGCCGACGAGGATGTCATAACCGCCCATCCTCGTCGCTGAATGGCCACTTACTGCACGCGTTTGGCGAAAAAGCGTGCACGAAGTGGCCACTCGGTGCCAGGTCAGGCCCGGGTCAGGACCGTTGCGCGCGGGCCTCCCAGATCACGTTCAGCGAGTTCGGGGTGTCCTCAAAGCGGCTGCCGTTCAGGTACAGCACCGGCGTATCCGGCAGCCCGGCCGCGGCGGCGTCGATGTCGTCGTCCTCGATGCGCGCCAACCCGACCCCGGCGGTGACATCGTGCAGAAACCGGCGGGCGTCCACCTCGGTGCGCTCGGCGAGGTCGGTCAGGGCCGCCTCGTCCAGGTCGCCGCGGTGCGCGACCAGCGCGTCGTGCATAGGCAGAACCGTCGTTGGTCGGCGGCGGCTTCCAGCGCCAACGCCGCCGTGGCGGTGTCGTCGTCGTAGGTGTGGTGCCGGAACACCACACACACCGCGTCACCCATCCGGCGGCGCACGTCGGCCAGCAGCACCGCGGTGCGCTTGCGGTAGGTGTCGTCCATCGCCGCGTACACCACGATGGCCGTCGACGCGGCGGCGTGCCCGCGGATGTGGTCCCG
>PPEA01000491.1 GCA_002967005.1 Mycobacterium talmoniae | reverse complement strand
CCTGGGCTGCACTGGCTGCTCCACCGGCGACGACGCCGTCGCCCGCGGCGGCACCTTCGAGTTCGTCGCGCCCGGCGGCAAGACCGACATCTTCTACGACCCGCCGGCCGACCGCGGCCGCCCGGCCCGGTGGCCGGGCCGGATCTGCTGGACCCGGCCCGCACCCGGGCCGTCGACGACTACCCGGGCCAAGTCGTCGTGCTCAACATTTGGGGCCAGTGGTGCGGGCCGTGCCGCACCGAAATCGGCCAGCTGCAGCAGGTGTACGACGCCACCCGCGCCCAGGGCGTGGCGTTCCTCGGCATCGACGTGCGCGACTACAACCAGCAGGCCGCCCAGGATTTCGTCACCGACCGGCACGTCACGTTCCCGTCGATCTACGACCCGGCGATGCGCACCTTGATCGCATTCGGCGGCAAATACCCGTCCTCGGTCATCCCGTCCACCATCGTGCTGGACCGCGAACACCGGGTCGCCGCGGTGTTTCTGCGGGAACTGCTCGCGCAGGATCTGCAGCCGGTGGTGCAGCGGCTGGCCGCCGAACAAGGCGGGTCGCCCACACGGCCCGGGCCGCCATGAGCAGCGGGTTGACCGACACCGCCGCCACCGGGCCGCTGCTGGTGGCGCTGGCGGTGTCGGTGCTGGCGGGCTGGTGTCGTTCGCGTCCCCGTGCGTGGTGCCGCTGGTGCCCGGCTACCTGTCCTATCTGGCCGCGGTCGTCGGCGTCGACGAGCAGCCGCCGCCGGGCGCGGTCAAAGCCCCGCCCGCCGCCCGCTGGCGGGTCGCCGGCTCGGCGGCGCT
>PPEA01000490.1 GCA_002967005.1 Mycobacterium talmoniae | reverse complement strand
CGGTCGTCGTCGGTGCCGCGGATGCCGTCGGAGTAATCGTTGGCGAAGTTGACCCCGATGATCAGGGCCACCACCACCGCCAGCGCCAGCAGCGCCTTCCACCACACCGCGGCACCCAGCCACGCCGCCGCCCCGGTACCGGCGATCACCGGGGCCACCGCGTTGGGCAGCGTGCGCGGTCGTGCCCCCTCGATCCACTGCGCGAAACTGGCCACCGCACGATCCTTGCACGGGCGATGCCGGACAATGATCGCCATGCGCGCAGGCGAGCGGGACGATGCGATGAGGAGGAGCGGCGCCCCATGATCGGAGTCATCGGCGGAAGCGGTTTCTACACGTTTTTCGGACCCGACGCCCGCAGCATCACCGTGGACACCCCCTACGGCCAGCCCAGCGCCCCGATCACGGTGGGCACCGTCGGCGACCACGAGGTCGCGTTTTTGCCCCGCCACGCGCCCGACACGAATACTCCGCGCACACCGTGCCGTACCGGGCCAACATGTGGGCGCTGCGCGCGCTGGGGGTGCGGCGCATCTTCGCGCCGTGCGCGGTCGGCAGCCTTACCCCGCAGCTGGGGCCGGGGACGGTGGTGGTGCCCGATCAGCTGGTGGACCGCACCCGCGGCCGCGCCGACACCTACTTCGACTCCGGCGGCATCCACGTCGAGTTCGCCGACCCGTACTGTCCGACGCTGCGGTCCGCGGTCACCGGGCTGCCCGGGGTGGTCGACGGCGCCACCATGGTCGTCATCCAGGGGCCCCGGTTTTCCACCCGGGCGGAAAGCCAGTGGTTCGCCGCCGCCGGGTTTCAGCTGGTCAACATGACCGGATACCCGGAGGCGGTGCTGGCCCGGGAACTCGAAATGTGTTACGCGGCAATCGCGTTGGTCACCGACCTGGATGCCGGCGTCGCGGTCGGCGACGGGGTGAAGGCCGTCGACGTGTACGCCGAATTCCAGCGCCACATCGAGCCGTTCAAGAAGTTGGTGCAGGAGGCGATCGGTGAGCTGGCCGGCGAGCGCAGCTGCACCCACTGCCTGACCCACCAGGGCATCGAGTTGCCGTTCGAGCTGCCGTGAGGGTGCTGCTGACCGGGGCCGCCGGGTTCATCGGGGCCGCGGTGCACGTCGCGCTGGCGGGCGCCGTCCACGACGTCATACACCGGCCGGTTCCA
>PPEA01000049.1 GCA_002967005.1 Mycobacterium talmoniae | reverse complement strand
CGAGGCGCTCGGGTACCGCTCGGCGGGGTCTTTGGCCATGCCGGTGGCGATCACGTCGTCCAGGCCCGGCGGCAGCTGGGGCACCACCGCCGACGGCCGCGGCGGGGGCTTGGTCAGGTGCCCGGCGACCTGCTGCTCGAGCCCCTGCCCCGGAAACGGCCGCTGCCCGGTCAGGCACTGGTAGAACACGCAGGTCAGCGAGTAGATGTCGCTGCGGGCGTCGGCGTGACCGGTGTCGAACCGCTCCGGCGCCATATAGGCGAAGGTGCCGATGGTGCTGCCGGCGCTGGTCAGCCCGGTTTCGTCGGCCGCCCGCGCGATCCCGAAGTCGATCAGGTACACGAAATCCCGCGCGGCGATCAGGATGTTCGACGGTTTGACGTCGCGGTGCACCAATCCGACCGCGTGGGCCGCATCCAACGCCGACGCCACCTGCTCCAGGTAGCCCACCGCGCGGGTCGGGTCCATCGGTTCGGTCGTGGTGGTCAGCAACGTCTGCAGGTCGGTGCCCTCGATCAGCCGCATATCCAGATACAGTCGCCCGTCGATTTCGCCGAAGGTGTGCAGCGGCACCACATGCGGGTCGTTGAGCGACGCCGCCGCGTACGCCTCCCGCCGGAACCGGTCCTGAAAGGTGCGGTCATGGGCCAGCTGCGGGGGCAGCACCTTCACCGCGACGGTGCGCCTGGTTTCGGTGTCGTAGGCCCGGTAGACCTGGCCCATGCCGCCCTCACCCAGCAGCTGCTGCAATTGGTAGCGCCCGAACGTCGTCGTGTCCACGTCCGACCCCTCCCGACCTTCGGCGCAGTTTGCCGGATCAGCATAAGCATGCGATCGGGCGGCTCGGCGCGGCTTTCGGATGCCGACGGTCCTCACCCGTACGCGTGATCGTCGCGCACGGTATGACGCGCGCCTTCCGGATCGATATAGGCCGGGAGCCCGGGGATGCGGGTATCGAGGTGCGGGAGCTGGATCGGCGGTAGCCCCGGAATGCGGATCGCGGGTGGGGTCCCGATATGCGGTTGGCGCCGACCCTCGGCGACCAATCCGTCCGTCGTCAACCGCTCGGGATGGCCGGTGACGATGTCGGTCATGCCGCGCAGCGCCTCGCTGCCCAGCTGGTAGTAGTGCGCGTGGTCGTGGCGGTTGAGCTGCTCGGAGCCGGGCACCTCGGCGTGGAATCGGATGGACCCGAAACCCTGCCCGGCCGGATCCCGCCCCAGCCCTGCATCGAGGGGCAGTGGGATGCCGTGCTGGCGGAGTTCGTTTTTGAGCAGCTCGCCGGGAACGCCGTCGGTTTGGCCGATCCAGCTGACCGGATCGGTGGAGGCGGCGCCGACGTACACCCGGCCGCCGTCGAGATGAAAGTCGGCGGCGCTGCGCGCGAGGTCGGCGCCGGGGCAGCCCAACAGGATGACGTCGTTGGCGTGCAGCCCGCTGCGGGCGCACGCGTCGGCGACCGTCGTCGCCCCGTAGGAATGCCCGATCACGCTGACATGCTGTGGGTCGACACCGCGGTGGGTTACCCATAACCCGTTGACGTCGCGGGCCAGCAACGCGCCGCCCTGGCGCGCCAACCCCGGCGCGGTGACCCGGCGATCGCCGAAGCCGTCCGGGGCGTCGTAGCCCATCCAGGCGATCACCGCGGCAGAACGGGTCGGATCGGCCCGCACGCTTTGCTCATAGACGTTGACCGCGTCGACGTGGTCGGCCATCCAGCCCTGCGCCACGCTGCTGGCGGTGCCCGGGACAATGACCGTGGTGTTCCGCGCCTCGTCGGGGTTTCCGATCGCGATCGCCGCCGTGCCCTGGCCGCCGAAGGCCACCGGGTCATACGACCACAACAACACCGGCCGGTCGGCGCTAACCCCGTCCCCGCGATCGTATTTGAGGCCCGCCTTGGTCTTCGTGGCATTGCGGTACCGGGTGATGTCGATCCGCGACAGCCCGTACTTCTCGGGGGTCCGGAACACGTCGTGGCCCGTATTCTGCAGGTCTTCCGGGGTGATCCCCCACGCCTGGACGGTGTCTTCGACCCGGGCGATGTCGTCGTCCATCACCGCTTGGTTGACCTCGTCGCGCACGGTGGCCGGAATACCGTTGAGATTGCCCAACCCCGGTGGGTGTTCGGCGATCAACCGCGCCTGTTGCGACGTCAGCGACGCCCACCACCGGTGGACCTCGGCGGGGTCGGTGTCCGGCGGCGGGATCACCGGGGGTTCGGCTGCCGGGACATCGGCCGCCCAGACGGTGTGCGCCACCGCGGTCAGCTGGGCCACCCCGGGTCGAGTTGCGCGGCGGCGGATTCGGCCTGCCGCTGCGCCCCAATCCGCAGGTGGTGGTGGCGTCGCGCCGCGGTTAGCCGACGTCGACGGGATCACGCACACGATCGGTTGGTTGCGCAATGACCGCGACCCCTGTTGCATCGACGGTGTGGGCGACGAAGTCGAACGCACCGCGTACAACAGCACGCATCGCCGCGAGTATCGGCGCAAGGTGCAGCTGTGCCTGGATGTCTTCGAGGCCATGCTGGCGCACTCGGACTTCGAGTTCGATCGCCCGCTGACCGGCATGGAAATCGAATGCAACCTCATCGGCGCCGACTACCAGCCGGCCATGTCCAACCAGAACGTGCTCACGGCCATCGCCGACCCGGCGTACCAGAGCGAATTGGGCCGCTACAACATCGAATTCAATGTCCCGCCCCGGCCGCTGCCCGGGCACTCCGGCCTGGAGCTCGAGGACGAGGTGCGGGCCAGCCTCAACGCCGCCGAAACCAAGGCCAACACCGACGGCACCCACATCGTCACCATCGGCATTCTGCCGACGTTGATGCCCGACCACCTCGACCGGGGCTGGATGAGCGAGTCGACCCGGTATGCCGCCCTCAACGACTCGATCTTCACCACCCGCGGCGAGGACATCGTCATCGACATCACCGGCACCGAACGGGTGAGCCTGCACACCTCCACCATCGCGCCCGAATCCGCCTGCACCAGCATGCAATTGCACCTTCAGGTCGCCCCGGAGGATTTCGCCGACAACTGGAACGGTGCGCAGGTGCTGGCCGGGCCGCAGCTGGCGCTGGGCGCCAACTCGCCCTACTTCTTCGGCCATGAGCTGTGGTCGGAGACCCGGATCGAACTGTTCACCCAGGCCACCGACACCCGCTCGGACGAGCTGAAGGTCCAGGGGGTGCGGCCGCGGGTGTGGTTCGGGGAGCGCTGGATCACCTCGATTTTCGACCTGTTCGAGGAGAACGTCCGCTACTTCCCGCCGCTGCTGCCCGAGCTGTCCGACGAGGATCCGCTCGGCGAACTGGCCGCGGGACGCACCCCGCAGCTGTCCGAGCTGCGGCTGCACAACGGCACCGTGTACCGGTGGAACCGGCCGGTGTATGACGTCGTGGACGGCCGCCCGCACCTGCGAGTGGAGAACCGGGTGTTGCCGTCCGGGCCGACGGTGGTGGACATGCTGGCCAACGCCGCCTTCTACTACGGCATGCTGGGCACGCTGACCCGGGAGGACCGGCCGCTGTGGACCAAGATGAGTTTTGCTGCGGCACAGGACAACTTCCTGGCGGCGGCGCGCCGCGGGATCGCTGCCCGACTGTACTGGCCGGGCCTGGGCGAAGTGGCCGCCGACGAGCTGGTGCTGCGCCGGCTGCTGCCGATGGCCGAGGAGGGGCTGCGGTCATGGGGGGTTTCCGCGGCGGTGCGGGACCGTTATCTCGGCATCATCGAGGGCCGCGCGAAGACCGGCCGCAACGGCGCCGCCTGGCAGGTGGCGACGGTGCGGGCGCTGCAGCAGAGCGGAATGAGCCGGCCCGCCGCGCTGGCCGAGATGCTCAAGCTGTACTGCCAGGGCATGCACAGCAACGAGCCGGTGCACACCTGGGAGGCGGTAGACACGTAGTTAATTACTCGACCCGGGTGGGCTGCGCCGCGCTTCACTGGTTGCCGTGCGGATAGCGGGAACACGGTGATGGACGCAGCTGATGGGGTGCGCGAGCGGGCGCTGCGCCGGCTGCCGCCGGCATATGCAACCGCGCTGCGGTTGCGGACCGACGGCGCCACCGATGCGCTGATCGTCGAGCGACTGGACATCGAGCCGGAGGCGCTCACCCCGTTAATGCAGATCGCCGAGGCCAAGCTGGCCGCCCTGATGCGCCGACAACCGCCGCGGTAGAAGCCCTCCCGCGGTCCGCCGATCACCGCCCGACGCGCCGGTCGCGGTCGTACCATCCATCCATGCCCAGCGACTGGCCGCTGGTGGGGCGCCGCGAGGAACTCGGGGTGATCGGGTCCGCGCTCGGCTCGGTGCATGCCCCGGGCGCCGGGGTGGTGCTGGCGGGGCGGGGGGCGTGGGTAAATCCCGGCTGGCCCGCGAG
>PPEA01000489.1 GCA_002967005.1 Mycobacterium talmoniae | reverse complement strand
CGCCCGCGCAGCCTGTACGCGGGCAGCAAGACCGCCCAGGAGCATTACGCGCTGGCCTGGGCCGAGGCCACCGGCGGGTCGGTGATCGCGCTGCGCTACCACAACGTGTACGGCCCGGCGATGCCGCGCGACACCCCGTACTCGGGGGTGGCCGCGATTTTCCGCTCCGCGCTGGAAAACGGCCAGCCGCCACGGGTTTTCGAAGACGGTGGGCAGATGCGGGATTTCGTTCATGTCGACGACGTGGCGGCGGCCAACCTGGCCGCGGTGACCGCCGACCGCGTCGGGTTTACCGCACTCAATGTCTGTTCCGGGCAGCCGATCTCGATCTTGGCGGTGGCCACCGCGCTGTGCGAGGCGCGCGGATCGGGCACCGCACCGGTGATCACCGGGGGATACCGGCACGGCGATGTGCGCCACCTCGTCGCCGACCCGGCCCGGGCCGCCGAGCTGCTGGGGTTTCGGGCCGCGGTGACGCCCCGAGACGGGTTGCGCGAGTTCGCGTTCGCGCCGCTGCGCGATTAGAGATGGCTGGCCGCGAAGTCGGCCGCCTGGTCGGTCATCCCGTTGACACCGTAGGAGGCGTGCGCGATGGGGGGACCACCGGCCGGGCTGCCGTTGCAGATGGTGTCCCCGTCGGCGCACAGCTCCAGCGTCTTCGGTGCGTACAGCGGGCCGATCCGCACCGGCGGGGCGCCGTTGGGCTGCAGAAACTCCGGCGACGGCGTGCCGAACAGGGTGACCGCGGCGACGTGGTTGGCCACCTCCGGCGGCATCGGCTGCGGGACGTATGACCGGTATTCGGCCGGGATTTCCTTCGGGATCTCCGCGGAGGTGACATAGCCGGCCAGCGCGGCACCTTGGGAAAAGCCGCCGAGCACGATCCGGGTGTTGGGGCAGTTGGCGGCGGTGTTCTCGATATGGGTGCCCGCGTCCCGGACGCGTCGACGACGGTGCGGGCGAACTCCAGGCCGCCACCGAAATCGCTGCTGGCGGCGTAGTTGACCGGATACACCTCGAACGAGCGATCGCCGACGCGGGAGTGCAGCGCGTCGACGAACGACTGCCCGATCCCGCCGACACCGGGCGGCTCGGACGTGCCGCGCGCGAACACCACCTCCACGTCGGGGCAGGATTGGGCGGTGGCGGACGGCACCGGCGGGCCGAGCAACGCCGCCCAGATCAGCACCGCCGTAGCGGCGGTACTGCGCGTCCACGTCGTGCGGATCAATTCGGTGACGTTCATCGCTACCACCAAGGGTTCGCCCAGCCGACCTGCGCTGATTGTAGGGCCGGATGCGCTGCAGAAGCCAGAGCGAGCTGGCTGCCGCACCCACGCTATTATGCTATGTTACCTAGCATAATAGCTTCGGGTGCGGGCGCTGCGGCGCCATGGGGAGGTGGTGTGGCATCAGCCGGCACTTGGGGCCGCCCGGCCGGGGTACGTCCTACCCGGTCGCGACCAGCCTGCGTTACGCGCGAATGCGGTGGGCGCCGACGGCCGCTGTCAGCCTTCGATAAGTGCTTTGATACCAGCGAGATTGGCGCGGATGCCGGCCTCGAACTCGGCCAGCCGGCGGGCGACGATCCGACCTTCCTTGTCCGGCATGGCCTCGATCGCCAGGCTCAGCCCCGAGGGCCCCGGCCCCAGCCGCGCCCACTGCCGCACGATCGCCCCGTCGCTGGTCGGGTCGACTTCGAACCCCCAGGTGGCGCCGCCGCCGACCGCCCACACCCACCGGGCGCCGTCCTCGACCTCCACCACCTGCGAGTCGGTGTGCCATTCCCCCAGCGAGGGATGCTTGTTGTAGCCGCGGAACCGGGCGCCCACGGCGACGTGGTCGGCGCCGTCGAGCCATTCCACCCGCTGCAGCTCGGGGGAGAAGCGCACCGGCAGCGTGATGTCGGTGACCGCGGCCCAGATTGCGGCCGGATCCCCGACGATCCGTTCGGCGACCTCGACGGTCGGACAGTCCCGGTAGCGCATCGGCGTTATGGTAGCCCGCATATCCGGCGACGAGGGGAGGGGTCATGCGGGTCGGTGTGACGATCGAGCCGCGGCTGCCCGGCGCCGTCGAATTCGCCCAGGAGGCCGAACGATTGGGGGTTGCCTCGCTGTGGGTGCCCGAGGTGTGGGGCTACGACGCGTTGACCGGCCTGGCGTACCTGGCCGCGCACACCACCACGATCGGGCTGGGCACCTTCGTGGTCCAACTCGGGTCGCGCTCACCGGCGCTGCTGGCCACCTCGGCGTTGAGCCTGCAGCAGCTGTCGCACGGCCGGTTCACCCTGGGGATCGGCGTGTCCGGGCCGCGGGTGATGGAGGGCTGGCACGGGGTGCGGTTCACCAAACCGGTGCAGACCACCCGGGAAACCGTCGAGATCGTCCGGATGATCAGCCGCGGCGAGCGGCTGCAGCACGACGGCGAGATCTACCCGCTGCCGCTGCCGGACAGCGCCGGCGCGCCGCTGCGGCCGATGGTCGCCCCGCAGCCGCTGCCGGTGTACGTGGCCGCGATGGGGCCGGCGAACCTGCGGCTGACCGGCGAGGTCGCCGACGGCTGGCTGGGCAACGCGTTCATCCCGGAGTCGGCCGAGGTCTTCCTGGACCCGCTGCGGGAGGGCGCCGCACGCGCCGGGCGCAGCCTGGCCGACCTGTCGCTGGTGGCGCCGGTCGCGGTGGAGTTCGACCGATGCGCCGACGCGCCGCCCGCCGCCGCCGACGGCCTCGCGTCACCTCGGGCGTGG
>PPEA01000488.1 GCA_002967005.1 Mycobacterium talmoniae | reverse complement strand
GATGCCGACCACGACCCGGGACAGCGGGTAGTTCAGTTGGGCGGTGGTGACCCCGGGGTGGGCGCGGACCGCGTCGAGCACCACCGGCCCGAGTTCCCGGCCGCCGGGACCGCTCAGGCCACGCACCTCGATCCAGGCCCGGTTGTGACCGCGCCAACACCGCCGCGACAGCGGCGAGCCGGGACTATCCCCGGACAGTGCCTTGGTGGCTTCGCGGACCGGCAAGGTGGCCAAGTCGCGCCGGCGGACGCCAACGCCCCACGGCCGCCGGCGGCGGTGGCCACCTCGGCGATCCACAGCGTGTCGGGCCGGCCGTCGCCGTCGAGATCACCGACTACCCGTTGCGCCGCCCCCGGCGGGGGCCGCGTCGCCGCCCGGCGGGCAGCCCGGCGCCGCGGACGCGAGGGCGCGGAGCACCACCCCAGGGCCAGGGCGAGCGCCAGCAGCGGGGGAGCGGACCGCGACCACATCACCCCATTGTGCGCGGTCACACGCTCGGCAGTTTGGCGTCGATGTCGTCGACGATGGTCTTGGCCTCGTCGTCGCCGTTCATCTTGCAGGCCAGCACGTCGATGATGACGTTGTTGGTCGCCCGCATCGCGTGCTGACAGGACCAGCCGTTGGTGTGCAGTTGCGTCTGGTTCACCACCAGGGTCGAGTCGGTGGCGTCCACCGCGCCGAACTGCCATTCGGCGGGGTCGCCGTCGGGGTCGCGGTTGGTGAAATGGCGGTCGCCGCAGCGGGTCCAGTCGTCGGTGAGCTGGTGGAAGAAGTCGGCGACGGCCTTGCGGGACGGGTACACCACGGCCGCCTCGACGACCAAGTGGTCGTCGGGCCCGTTGACGTCGCCGCCCCGCACGGTCTGCGCGCGCAACGCCGACCAGCCGCTGTCCTGATACACCGACCGCTGGATCGGGTACCAGATCGCCAAACACGACTGGTCCCACTCGTCGTCATCGTCGAACAACTCGGTGCGGGTCTTCTGGATCTCCAGATCCGAGGCACCCATGACGGTGTTGAGGTCGTGGCCGTCGAGCAACACGCTGCGCAGCGCCGCCTTGGGCACCGGCACCGGACCGTCGTGGTCGGCCGGCTCGGCTTGGCCGGGGACCAGCGTGGAGCATCCGGCCAGCAGCAGGCACAGCACCAGCAGAGGAGTCGACGTGCGCACGGCTCGACGGTACCGCCGACTAACTCAGCCGATCGCGCGGGCGGCGCCCTCCCAGAACTGGGCGCGGACGGCCTTCTTGTCCGGTTTGCCCAACGCCGTCACCGGCAGCGCATCGACCACGACGACCCGCTTGGGGGACTGCACCGACCCCTTGCGGTCCTTGACCGCGGCCTGGATCTCGGCGGTCATCGCCGCGATCGCGTCCTCGTCGCGGGGCGCGTCGGCGCGCAGCACCACCACCGCGGTCACCGCCTCCCCCCACTTGTCGTCGGGGGTGCCGATCACGCACACCTGCGCCACCGCCGCATGCTCGGCCACCACGTCCTCGACCTCGCGGGGGAACACGTTGAACCCGCCGGTGACGATCATGTCCTTGACCCGGTCGACGATGAACCAGAACCCGTCCTCGTCCTCGCGGGCCATGTCGCCGGTGTGCAGCCAGCCGTCCCGGAACGTCTCGGCGGTCGCGTCCGGCAGCTGCCAGTAGCCGCCGGCCAGCAGCGGCCCGCCCACACAGATCTCGCCGACCTCGCCTTGCGGCACCGGCTGGCCGTCGGGGCCCAGCAGCGCGGTGCGGGCGAACAGCGTCGGGCGCCCGCAGGAGGTCAGCCGCTTCTCGTCGTGGTCGGCCTTGGCCAGGTAGCTGATCACCATCGGCGCCTCGGACTGCCCGTAGTACTGGGCGAAGATCGGCCCGAACCGCTCGATGGCCTCGGCCAGCCGCACCGGGTTGATCGCCGACGCCCCGTAGTACACGGTCTGCAGCGACGACAGGTCCCGGGTCCGCGAATCCGGGTGGTCCATCAGCGCGTACAGCATCGACGGCACCAGCATGGTCGCGGTGATGCGCTGCTCCTCGATGACCCGCAGCACCTCGGCCGGGTCGAACTTGGCCATCACCACCATCTGCCCGCCCTTGATCAGGGTCGGGGTGAAAAACGCCGCCCCGGCGTGCGACAGCGGGGTGCACATCAAAAACTTCGGGTTCGCCGGCCACTCCCACTCGGCCAGCTGAATCTGGGTCATGGTGGTGATCGACTGCACGGTGCCGATCACGCCCTTGGGTTTGCCGGTGGTGCCGCCGGTGTAGGTCAGCCCGCCGATGTGATCCGGCGGCAGGTCCGCGGCCACCAGCGGCCGCGGCGCATACTTGTCGGCCTCGGCGGCCAGATCGTGCGCCACCTGAGCCAACGCCTCGGGCACCGGGCCGATCGTCAGGATCTGGCGCAGCGACTCGACCCGCTCCAGCAGCCCCGCCGCCCGCTCCACGAACGCCGGGGTGGGGTCGATGATCAGGGTGGAAATCCCGGCGTCGGCCAGCACGTAGGCGTGGTCGTCGAGGGAGCCCAGCGGGTGCAACGCGGTGCGCCGATACCCCATGGTCTGCCCGGCGCCGACGATCATCAGCACCTCGGGCCGGTTCAGCGACAGCAGCCCCACCGCGCTGCCGGTGCCGGCGCCCAGCGCTTCGAACGCCTGGATGTACTGGCTGATCTTGTCGGCCAGCTGGCCGCCGGTCAGCGTGGTGTCGCCGAGGAACAGCACCGGCTTGTCCCTGTGGCGTTTCAACGCACCGGCCAGCAAGTGGCCCATATGGACGGGATTGCGCAGCAGATCGTCGGTCATACCAGCCACACTAGAACGTGTTTCAGTTTCACCTCAATCGGGGATCTTGGCCAGGATCCGATCGGTGATTTCATCGGTCTGACGTGCGGTCTGGCCGTCGTTGCCGCACACCTCGGTTTCCACCATGTAGTTGCCTTTGCCAGCAACCACGTGCTGGCAGACCCGGTTGGGGTTGGTCTGGTTGTGCATGGTGGCGCTGGCCCGGGTGACGTTGACCTCGTCGCCGGTGACCGGGACGGGGATGACCTGGGCGTTGCCGTCGTCTTGCTTGACGGTGAACGGCTGCGCGCACTGCTTCCACACGTGCAGCACATACGACACCGACCATTTGCTGTCGGTCTTGAACAGCGACACCACCTGCGCGACGTTGTGCTTGCCGTCGCCCTTCAGCAAATTGCCGGTGATCTGCATCCACGAGGTGTACACCTGGTCCTGGGCGGGCAGCGCCAGCGGCGCGCACTCGCTGGGGTCGACGCTGGAGGTGTCGTTGACCGGTTCGGTGATGGTCATGGACTGGGTCATGGAGGCTTCCCCGACGATGCCGGCGATCTCGGACTGGCCGAGCAGGGTGTCCTGCAGCGACGACGCCGGGGTCGTCGTGGTGACGACGCTGGGCAGCGGCCCGAGCCGGTCGGCGGGCTGGGCGGTGCCGTCGACGACGGTCTTGACACCCGAC
>PPEA01000487.1 GCA_002967005.1 Mycobacterium talmoniae | reverse complement strand
GTCGCCCCGGACCCGCGGCTGCTGGCCGCGCTGGCCGCCGCCCCGGACCGCCGGCGGTGGTGGATCGACCGGGTCACCGCCTGCCACGCGGTGCTGCGCTAAGCCCTCACACGCTGGGCAGCCGGGCGTCGATCTGGTCGATGATCGCGGTGCCCTCGTCGTCGGCGTGCATCTTGCAGGCGATGACGTCGATGGCGACGTTATTGCTGACCCGCATCGCGCGCTGGCACCCCCAGCCGGGGGTGTTCTGCTGGGACTGGGTGACCGTCAGCGTCGAATCCTCGTTGGTGGTCTCGCCGAAGTCCCAGCGGGTGTCGGTGTTGTCGCTGTGGTGGTGATTGGTGAACGTCTGGTCACCGCACGAGGTCCAGTCCTTGGCGGTCTTCTCGAAGAAGTCCTGCGCCTCGGTGTGCGACTTGAAGCCGACCAGCGCCTGGATGACGTAGTGGTCGGTGGGGGCGTCGGTGTCGTCGGCGAGCACCTGGCCGCGCAGCGACGTCCAGCCGGAATCGGCGTAGGCGCTGTCCTCCACCGGCATCCACGCGGCCGTGCAGGTGGTGTCGGGAAAGTCCTTCTCCTCGTGCAATTCGTCGAGGGTGGTTTTGACCGTCATCGCCGAGGCGCCCATGATGTCGCTGATCTCGCCGGTGTCCAGCAGCGCGTGGGTGAACGCCGATTTGGGCACCGGTTTGGGCCCGTCGGTGTCGGCGGGCACCGCCCGCCCGTCGACCATCGTCGAGCAGCCGGTCAACACCAGGCACACCCCGCACACCGCCGCCCAGTTCCGCATAGCCGCCCTTCCCGATACCGACATCGTCAGCCTAAGGCGGCGGTGCGGGTCAGATGACACTTATTGTTTTGCCGGAAGCGCGGGGCGGGGGTGCGGCGGCGCTTCGACCGGTCGCGTACCTTCACACCCGTGATCAACCTGGCTTACGACGACCGTGGGACCGGGCAGCCGGTCCTGTTCATCGCCGGCCGCGGCGGTGCCGGACGCGGCTGGCACCTGCACCAGGTGCCGGCGTTCCTGGCCGCGCGCTACCGCGCCATCACCTTCGACAACCGCGGCATCGGCGCCACCGAGAACGCCGACGGCTTCACCACCGAGACCATGGTGGCCGACACCGCGGCGCTGATCGAATCCCTGGGTGTGGGCCCGGTCCGGGTGGTGGGGGTGTCGATGGGGGCGTTCATCGCTCAGGAACTGATGCTGGCCCGCCCCGAGCTGGTCAGCTCGGCGGTGCTGATGGCCACCCGCGGCCGCGAGGATAAGGCCCGCGACTTTTTCCGCGGCGCCGAGGCCAAGCTGGCCGCCTCCGGGGTCACGCTGCCGCCCGAATTCGACGCGAAAATCCGTCTGCTGGAAAGCTTTTCCCCCCGGACGTTGAACGACGACGCGGCCGTCGCGGAGTGGATCGCGATGTTCACCATGTGGCCGATCAAGTCGACCCCGGGGCTGCGCTGCCAGCTGGACATCGCGCCGCAAACCAACCGGCTGGCCGCCTACCGGTCCATTCGGCAGCCAGCGCTGGTGATCGGCTTCGCCGACGACGTGGTGCTGCCGCCGCACCTGAGCCGCGAGGTCGCCGACGCGCTGCCCAACGGCCGCTACCTGCAGATTCCCGACACCGGGCACCTGGGTTTCCTGGAGCGGCCAGACGCGGTCAACGCCGCGGCGCTGCAGTTCTTCGCCGAGACCGTGGCCTGATTGGCGCGCGGCCACCCGACTAGGCTGGACGGGTGGTGAATCCCTCGACGACACAGGCCCGCGTCGTCGTCGACGAGTTGATCCGCGGCGGCGTGCGCGACGTGGTGTTGTGCCCGGGCTCGCGCAACGCGCCGCTGGCGTTTGCGCTGGCCGACGCCGATGCGGCCGGGCGGATCCGGCTGCACGTGCGCATCGACGAGCGCACCGCCGGCTATTTGGCCGTCGGGCTGGCCAGCGCGGGCGGGGCGCCGGTGTGCGTGGCGATGACGTCGGGCACCGCGGTGGCCAACCTGGGCCCGGCGGTGGTGGAGGCCAACTACGCCCGGGTGCCGCTGATCGTGTTATCGGCCAACCGGCCCTACGAGCTGCTGGGCACCGGCGCCAACCAGACCATGGAGCAGCTGGGCTACTTCGGCACCCAGGTGCGCGCCACCATCAGCCTGGGCCTGGCCGAGGACGCGCCGGAGCGGATGGATGCGCTGAACGCGACCTGGCGCTCGGCCACCTGCCGGGTGCTGGTGGCCGCCACCGGGGCGCGCACCGCCAACGCCGGCCCGGTGCACTTCGACATCCCGCTGCGCGAACCGCTGGTGCCCGACAGCGACGATCGGGGCGGCTGCCCGCCCGGCCGTCCCGACGGCAAACCGTGGACGCTGACCCCGCCGGTCAGCTTCGACCAGCCGCTGGACATCGACCTGGCCCCGGACACCGTCGATCAT
>PPEA01000486.1 GCA_002967005.1 Mycobacterium talmoniae | reverse complement strand
CGTGCCGGCCGCGCCCAGCACGATCAACGCCAGCCGCCGCGGCTCGCGGGCCAACTCGATCAGGTCGCTGGACACCTCGGTCAGCCGGGGCCGCACCGCGGTGGCCAGCCAGCGCCGCAGGTTGGGCACTAGCAGGAAGGTGCCGACCGCCCCCAGCGCCACCCCGGCGATCAGGTACAGCATGGTGGGGCTGGGCACGAAATGCGACAGGTCGGCCGACGCGCCGGCGGCGGTGCTGAAGATGATCAGCAGCGCGACGTGCACGATCACCTGCACCGACTGCTGCAACGCCACCGCCGCGGTGGCCCGCAGCGTGCTCAGCCCGCCCTTGACCAGAAACCGGGTCGAGAGCGCCAACCCGCCGACCCCGGCCGGGGTGGTGGTGGCCGCAAACGTGTTGGCCACCTGCATGATCGACAGGTTCCGGAAGCTCACCGCCCCGTTGGCGCAGGCCCACAACGCTCCGGCCGCGCCGACATAGGTCAGCGCCGACACCGCCAGCCCCACCAGCGCCCACCACCAATTCGCGGTCCGCAGTTCGGAAAAGAACGTCGGCACCGCGCTGATAAACGGGTAGGCGACATACACCAGCGCCACCAGCAGCACCAACTGGATCAGCTGGCTGCGGGTGAACCGGGTGATCGTCTTGGCCTGGATCTGGTCGGCGCCGGTCTGGCGTTTGACCTCCTCGCGGGCGGCGGCGATGACGGCTTTGGCGTCGGGCACCGCGTCCCGGACCCGGGCCGGCACCGCGGTTTTGGTCAGCCGGCGCGACGCGGCCAGCACGGTGTCCTTGCCGAACGCGTCGATCGCGGCCGTCACCGCCGCCCTCGCGTCGTAGAGCGCCGACGTCGTCACCAACAGTTGGGCGATATCGGACTGCAGCTGCGCGTCGGTGGCGCCGTATTCGGCGTTGCCGAACCCGCCGAACAGCACGGCGTCGTCGGCGGCGGTGATCTCCTTGGCGCGCAGGTCGCCGTGGGCGATGCGGTGGTCGTGCAGCCGGTGCAGCGACTCCCACACCGCGGCCACCGGGGTGCTGTCGACGCCCTCGGCGATCGGCAGACCGCGCGGCGGGCTGTGCGCATACAGCGTCCAACCCCGGTCCAGGGCGGCCAACGCCACCGTCGAGGTGTTGGCC
>PPEA01000485.1 GCA_002967005.1 Mycobacterium talmoniae | reverse complement strand
GGCGCCGGCCTGTGGCAGGGCATGGTGGCTGTCGGTCGGCGCCGTGCTGCTGAGTTCGTGCGCCTGGCATGGCATCGCCAACGTGCCGTTGCCGGGCGGGCCGGGCTCGGGGGCCGGCTCCTACACCGTCTACGCGCAGATGCCGGACACGCTGGCCCTCAACGGCAACAGCAAGGTGATGGTTGCCGACGTGGTCGTCGGCACGGTGCACAAGATCGAGCTGAAAAACTGGGTCGCCACGCTCACCCTGCGGCTGAACAAGGATGTGCGGCTGCCGAAGAACGCCACCGCGAAGATCGGGCAAACCAGCATCCTGGGCTCCCAGCATGTGGAGTTGGCACCGCCGGCGGACCCGTCGCCGCAACGGTTGAAGAACGGCGACACCATCCCGCTGGCGCATTCGTCGGCGTACCCGAACGTCGAGCGGACGCTGGCCAGCGTCGCGCTGATCTTGCGCGGCGGCGGGGTACCGAACCTGGAAGTGCTGTCCAACGAGGTCACCAACATTTTCAGTGGTCGCAAAGACCAGATCCACGACTTCTTGGGCAAGCTCGACACGTTCACCGCGCAGCTGAACGAGCAGCGCGACGACATCACCCGCGCCATCGATTCCACCAATCGGCTGTTGGCGTACGCCGCTGGCCGGTCGGAGACCCTGGACCGGGTGCTGACCGAATTCCCGCCGCTGATCAAGCACTTCGCCGATAAGCAGGACCTGTTCATCAACGCGGTCGACGCGGTGGGCCGGTTCAGCGGCGTGGCCGATGAGACGTTGTCGGCGTCCCGGGCCAATCTGCATCAGAACCTGCAGATGCTGCAGCGCCCGCTCAAACAGATCAGCCGCGGGGCGCCGTACATCAACGGTGCGCTGGATCTGATGGCGACCACGCCGTTCGAACTCAACGGCATCAAGTACGCGATCCGGGGCGACTACATCAACGTGTCGCTGATGCTGGACACCACGTTGAGCATGGTCGACAACGGGATCCTGACCGGCACCGGCTTCTCGGGGGCATTGCGGGCGCTCGAGCAGTCGTGGGGCCGCGACCCCAACACGATGATTCCCGACATCCGGTTCACCCCGAACCCGCTCGACGCACCGGGCGGCCCGCTTGTGGAAAGGGGTGAGTGAGCGTGCTGACCCCGTTCATCAAGCGGCAGCTGATTTTGTTCACCGTGGTGACGACGATCGCGCTGGTCGCACTCGGCTGGTACTACCTGCGAATCCCCTCGCTGGTGGGTATCGGCCAGTACACGCTGACGGCCGACCTGCCCTCGTCCGGCGGGCTGTACGCGACCTCCAACGTGACGTATCGGGGCACCACCATCGGCAAGGTGACGAGCGTCGAGCCAACCGAAGCGGGTGCGCGGGCCACGATGAGCATCGCCAGCAAGTACAAGATCCCGATCGACGCGTCGGCGAACGTGCACTCAGTGTCGGCGGTTGGTGAGCAGTATCTGGACCTGGTGTCCAAGGGCAATCCGCCGCAGCACTTCCGGCCCGGGCAGACCATCCCCCAAAAATTCGCAGACGGGCGCCCCCGCAACACGGTGCCGTCCCCGATCGGGCCGGCCTTGGATACCGCCAACCGCGGGTTGGCGGCGCTGCCGGCGGACAAGATCGGCGGGCTGCTCGACGAAACCGCCCAAGCGGTCGGCGGGTTGGGTCCGTCGCTGCAGCGGTTGGTCGACTCCACCCAGGCGATCGTCGGTGACTTCAACACCAACATCACCGATATCGACGACATCATCGCCAACTCCGGTCCGATCTTGGACAGCCAGGCCGAGTCCGGCGACGCGATCCAGCGCTGGGCCGCGAACCTGAACACGCTCGCGTCGCAGGCCGCCGCCCAAGACCCGGCCGTGCGGCGGATCCTGCC
>PPEA01000484.1 GCA_002967005.1 Mycobacterium talmoniae | reverse complement strand
CAGCAGCGCAGCCACAGCAGCGCCGCCAAGGCGCCCAGTCGGGTGTCCTCGCCGTCGACCTCTTCGCCCGGGCGCGGTGGCCCCAGCAGCACCTCCAGCGCAGCCCGTGGGCCCCACACCTTTTCGTGTGCGGGCTCGGCGTTTTCGCCGGGGTAGCGCTGCGAGGACCACTTGCTGCCGGCGTACCACATCGGGTCGCGGCCGGCGTGGCGTTTCTCCGCCCACGCGAACGAGGTTTTCAGCGGCAGCGGCAGCGGTTCGCAGCGCCCGGTGTCGTAGAGCCGCACCAGCTCGGCCAGCGTGTCGCGGGGTTGTGGCGGCGGCCCGAGCAGCCGCTGACGGATCTGGTCGCCATCGTTGGCGCGCCCGATGCAGTGGGCGGTCCAGTCCCGGCCGGGATGCTGGGCGGCCAACGCCAGCAGCGTAATCCAGGCCTGCAGCAGGTGGGTGTCGCGCAGCTTGGCGTAGTGGACCGCCACCGTGGCGTCCCCGAACACCGGGGTGATGGTGCCGGTGAGCCGACGTCCGCCGCCGAGATCCACGTCGACGTCGTGGGCGTCCGGTTCGCCGAGCCGATACCGGCGCGCCGCGGTGGCCAGCCCGGCGGCGCGGCCCCGGATCTGTTTGGCCGCCCGCCAGCCCAGCTGCCCGGGCGGCAGGCAGCCGCGCCGCCACTCGGTGTCGATGGCCGCGGCGGGGTCCATGCCGCGCAGCATGTCGTGCAGCATCCGATCGCCCACCGCCCACTCCTGGCGGGCGTCGATCTGCACCGGCATGTCGTCGCTGACCTCGTCGACGTCGAAGGGCAGCGTGTAGTCCAGGGCCCGGAAAAAGCCCTTGACCGGGTCCTTGAAGAACCCGAGCAGATCGGCCAGCGCGACATCGGCGGGCTCCGGGGCCGGCAGCGGATCCGCGACGAACACGGGTGCGGGGCAGCGGGTTCCGGCGGCGGCCTGGGCGGCCAGCGGGGCGGTCGGGTCGAAGGTGAACGGCGCACCGGGGATCAACGCGCCCGGTTGCACGGTCTTGACGTCGAACGGCTGCAGCGGATGGTGTACGACGACCCGGTCGCGCACAGGGGCGCCGGTGGTGTGATCCAGGGCGTCGAGCAGCTCGGCCAGCGGCACCGCGGGCGGGCGGTGATGCCCGGTGTGCTCGTCGGCGCCGGTGTAGGTGATCACCAGGGTGTCGGCGGCCGCGCTGATCGCGTCCAGCAGCAATTGCCGGTCCTCGGAACGGATGTCGCGTTCGCCGGTCAGCGGGTCGCGGGCCAGCACGTCGTCGTCGTCGGGCAGGTCCAGCCGCGGGAACACCCCGTCGTCCAGGCCCAGTAGGCACACCACCCGGTGCGGCACCGAGCGCATCGGCACCATGGTGCACACCGTCAGGG
>PPEA01000483.1 GCA_002967005.1 Mycobacterium talmoniae | reverse complement strand
CCTGCGCGGCCGGTGACCAGCGGCCCGCGCGCAGCTATCCCGCCCCGCCGCGCACCTACTGCCTGGGGCTGGCCACCTGAGCCATGGCAGCGCAGCAGAAGCGCGTCGACCTGGTGCTCTCCGGTGGCGGCGTGAAGTTCATCGGGTTGGTCGGCGCCGTCGTCGCGCTGATGGACGCCGGCTATTCGATCCAGCGGGTGTCGGGGGTGTCGGGCGGTTCGGTGGTCGGCGCGATCATTGCGGCCGCCGCCCAGGGTGACCAGCTGACCGCCGACCAGGTCAAAGAGCTGGCGTTCTCGGTGCCGCTGCGCCGGTGGCGTGACGCGGGACCGCTGCCGATCGTCGGGCCGGCCTGGGGATTTCTTCGCGACACCGGCTTTTACCGCGGCGACGTCGCCCACGACTGGATCCGCAGCGAGCTGAAGAACCTGGGGGTGACCACCTTCGGCGATTTGACCTACGACGACGCGAGCCTGCTGCCCGAGCGGCGCTACCGGGCGGTGGTCAGCGTGGCCGACCTGACCGCCGCGCAGCTGGTGCGGCTGCCGTGGGACTACCGACGGGTCTACGGGCTGGATCCCGATGAACAGTCGGTCGCCGACGCGGTGCGCGCCTCGATGGCGGTGCCGTTCTTCTACCGCCCGGTCACCTTGACCAATGCGGCCGGCCGCAAATCCACCCTGGTCGACGGTGGGGTGCTGTCGAACTTCCCGATCGACTCGTTCGACCGGCCCGACGGCCGGCCCCCGCACTGGCCCACGTTCGGGATCACCGTGGTGCCCACCATCAACGAGGGCCTGGGCGAGATGGTGCCGGGCGTCAAGCCGCTGCGCTGGTTCGGCCAGGTGTCGCTGCTGGAGAGCCTGCTCACCACCATGCTGGTGGGCCACGACCAGACGCACCTGAACCAGCCGTGGGTCGGCGTCCGGGCGATCAAGGTCGACTCCACCGACGTCGGCGTCCTGGACTTCGGGGTGTCGCGGCCGCAGCTGGAGGCGCTCTACGCCAACGGCTACGCGGCCACCGAGCAGTTCCTGTCGACCTGGGACTGGCCGGGCTACCTGGAGCGCTTCCGGCGCTTCCACGAGGTGTGTCACGACGACGAGCCGACCGAGCCCCGGCCTCGAGACTGAACTGGCGGCCTCGAGTCTGCGGTGGTGGCGCCGAGTCTGCGGTGGTGGCCTCGAGTCTGCGGTGGCGGCATCGAGTCTGCGGTGGTGGCATCGAGTCTGCGGTGGTGGCATCGAGTCTGCGGTGGCGGCGCGAGCCTGCAACCAGGCCGTCCTGCCGACGATTTTCACGGCCTCAGTGCAGTCTCGGCGCCGCCAGTACAGTCTCGATGCCCTGGACGCAGTCTCGGTGCCGCCAGCGCAGTCTCAATGCCCTGAACGCAGACTCGATGCCGTGGACGCAGGCTCGGCGCCTCGACGTCCGCCAAGCCGCCAGCCAAGCCGCCAACCAGACCCGACTACGCGAACTCGGCTTCGATGCCGTCGATCCCGGCGCGCAGCGCCGCCAACCCGGCCGCCCGGGCCCGCAATTTGCTAGCGGCATGGGCGCCGCGGTGCAGGCCACTGAACTCGCGGGCGCGTCGACCGCCCTCGTCAGCACCGCGTCGGGCAGCACGATCTCGTCCAGCCAGCCGGCGGCGACCGCGGTCTCGCCGAAGAAGGTGTTGGCCAGCCCGACGGCCTGCTGGTAGGCCGACGGTGTCAGCCGCAGCTGCAGGATCGCCAGCGCGGCATACGGCAGGGTCATGCCGATCGCGACCTCGTTGGCCTGGATGTTGTAGGCCGGCGCGGCCACCCGGTGGTCGCCGCTGCACAGCAGAAACGCCCCCATCGCGATGGCGTGCCCGGTGCAGGCCATCACCACCGGCTTGGGGTAGGACAGCAGCCGATACGCCAGCTCGAAACCGCCACGCAGCATGTCGATCGCCGCCCCGGTCTCGCCGGAGGTCAGCACCTTCAGGTCGAAGCCGCCGGAAAACACCCGTTCGTTGCCGGCGATCACCAGCGCCCCGACGTCGTCGCGGTCGGCGGTGTCCAGCGCGGCGTTGATGGCCTGCTGCATGGCCGGCCCCAGCGCGTTGACCTTGCCGTCGTTGAGGGTGATGACCGCGACGGACTCGTCGCGGCGATAGCTGACCGGCGCCGTCATCTCAGTTGTGGTGCTTGCCGAGTTCGGCTTCGGCGTCGCCCCAGTGCAGGCTGACGTCGGTCGGCTCGTCGTGTTCGCGACTGCGCCACCGCTCCTGGGTTTCCTTGACCGCCTGCTGGATCCGGTCGATCTCGCTGCGGAACACCTCCGGGCGGGTCTCTTTGCTGGCGTAGTGGAAGTAGGTGAGCACCCCGCGCAGCAGCTCCAGCTTCTGCTTCTCCCGTTTGGCCAGGTCGTGGGTGGTCATCAACTCGATGCGCTGCACCGGCGGCAGGTCGTTCCAGTCCAGCACCACCTTGGACTCGAATTGCTCCCGCCCGCCCTTGCCGAACAGTCCGCGGGTCCGCTCCGGGCTGCCGTAGTAGGTGACGGCCCCGGCGAAGTGCGACTCGATGGCGTCGCCGAGCTCGGCCCGGTCGATCGCCGAATCCCACACCGTGCGCCACTCCTGGCCCGGCGCCAGCACCGGGATCTGCTGGGGCAGCTTGAGCGGGACGACGTCGGCGTAGCCGTCGGCGGCGGTCTCGTACTGGGCGACGCTAGGCGGATGCGGGAAGGCGAACTGCACGTCGTAGGCCGGGGTCTTCCCGAAATTGCGGACCACCAGTTCGATGACGTGCCAGTCGGCGGCGTGCGGCTCCATGTACATGCCCACATGCGGCCGGGTCTGCTCCAGCGTGACCCGCCGGTTGCGCTGCAGCTGCCGGTGCACGTAGAGCAGGGCCACCACGCCGAGCAACAGCGCCGCCCAGGCGGCCCACGCCACCCAGGAGCCGGCTCCCATCTCGGTCAGACTGTGCCAGCGGTCGTCGATCCACCCCGTCGAACCCACCCTCCGGTTCTACCACAGCTACCGGGGCGCCCGACGCACGCATCCGAACAGGTCAGCCGCCCATCAACAGGTGCCACTGCTCCAGGTCGGCGGCGCGGTAGACGTAGTTGGACCGCTTCACCTCGGACAGCGACGCGCTGGGGTCGCTCGAGTACCAGTGCCCGGGGAACACCGTCGGGTCACCGGGCAGCGCCGCCAGCTGCTGGAGGCTGCGGTACATCGCGTCGGAATCCCCGCCGGGAAAGTCGGTGCGCCCGCAGCCGTCCAGGAACAGCGTGTCCCCGGCCACCAGCCGGCCGTCGAGCAGGAAGCACTGGCTGCCCGGGGTGTGCCCGGGGGTGTGCAGCAGCTCGATGTCGACGGCGCCGACGGCCACCTTGTCGCCGTGCTCGTGCGCGGTGAGATCCGCCATGGAGATCCCGGTGATCCGCGAAACCCACAGCGCCTCATGGGTGTTCACGTGCACCGGGACGCTGACCCGGTCCAGCAGCTCGGCCAGGCCCTTGAGCTCGAAGCCCATCATCGACCCGCCGACGTGGTCGGGGTGGTGGTGGGTGACCAGCACCCCGGACAGCCGCATGCCGTCGCTTTCCAGCGCGTCGAGCAGGTCCCCGGCGGCGTAGGCCGGGTCGACCACTACCGCGTCGCCGGTCTGCCGGTCCCCGATCAGGTAGGCGAAGTTGCGCATCTGGGTCGCCATCATGTCGCCGGCGGCGAAATCGCGACCCGACAGCAGCTGGCGGAAGTACAGCCGATCTGACTCTGGCATGCCCTCAAGCCTAGGACACCGCGACGCCGACCTGCGGTTTGGCGACGCTGCGGCCCAGGCTGTACCCTCTTCTAGGCCCGCGGCATCTGCGACTGACCGCTGCGGGTGACGCCCCCTTAGCTCAGTCGGCAGAGCGTTTCCATGGTAAGGAAAAGGTCAACGGTTCGATTCCGTTAGGGGGCTCGGTGGACGCCGGGCAGGCTGGCGGCGATACCCGAGGCGATGTAGCTCAGTTGGTTAGAGCGAACGACTCATAATCGTTAGGTCGCCGGTTCAAGTCCGGCCATCGCTACAACGCAAGCACGGCAATTGTCAGAAAGAGGGCAGCCAAAGTGGCCTCCAGCACCGATGTACGGCCGAAGATCACGCTGGCCTGTGAGGTGTGCAAACACCGCAACTACATCACCAAGAAGAACCGCCGTAACGACCCGGACCGGCTGGAGCTGAAGAAGTTCTGCCCCAACTGCGGCAAGCACCAGGCTCACCGCGAGTCCCGGTAGGGCGGCTGCCGGCACAGGTTTACGCAGGTTGACTAGGTGAGGTTCTAAGGCTCGTGGCACTGTCGACGAAGATCGTCGGGAAGCACTACCGGTACCCCGACCACTACGTCGTGGAACGGGAAAAGCTTCGCGAATACGCCAAAGCGGTCAAGGTCGAAGACCCGTCCAGCTACGACGAGCAGGCCGCCGCCGACCTCGGCTACCACGGCCTGCTGGCCCCGCTGACGTTCATCTCGGTGTTCGGCTACACCGCGCAGCGGGCGTTCTTCGAGCACGCCAACATCGGCATCCAAGACGCCCAGATCGTCCAGGTCGACCAGGTGCTGAAATTCCTGCGGCCGATCGTGGTGGGCGACAAGCTGTACTGCGACGTGTACGTGGATTCGGTGCGCCACGCGCACGGCACCGACATCATCGTGACCAAGAACATCGTCACCAACGAGGCCGGTGACATCGTCCAAGAGACCTACACGACCCTGGCGGGCCGTGCCGGCGAGGGAGAAGAGGGCTTTCAAGATGGCGCTGCGTGAGTTCAGCTCGGTGCAGGTGGGCGACAAGCTGCCCGAACGGGTCATCCCGCTGACCCGCGCGGACCTGGTGAACTACGCCGGGGTGTCCGGGGACCTGAACCCGATCCACTGGGACGATGACATCGCCAAGCAGGTCGGGCTGGACACCGCGATCGCCCACGGCATGCTGACCATGGGCCTGGGCGGCGGCTACGTGACGGCGTGGGTCGGCGACCCCGGCGCGGTCACCGAGTACAACGTCCGGTTCACCGCGGTGGTGCCGGTCCCCAACGACGGCAAGGGCGCCGAGATCGTCTTCAACGGCCGGATCAAGTCGGTGGACCCGGAAACCAAGTCGGTGACCATCGCGCTGACCGCCACCACCGACGGCAAAAAGATCTTCGGTCGGGCCGTCGCCTCGGCGAAGCTGGCGTAACCATGCCGCTGAAAACCAACGTCCTGGGGATGAGCTGGCGCTACCCCGACTGTTTCGTGGTGGGTCGCGAGAAGATCCGGGAATTCGCCAAGGCCGTCAAGGCCGAGGACCCGGTCAGCCTCGACGAGGACGCGGCCGCCGAAGCCGGCTACGACGCGCTGGTCGCCCCGCTGACGTTCGTGTCGATCTTCGCCAAGCTGGTCCAGGCCGACTTCTTCCGCAGCGTCGACACCGGGTTCACCACCATGCAGATGGTCCAGGTCGACCAGAAATTTCTCTACCACAAGCCGATCACGGTCGGCGACCGGCTCTACGCCCAGATGGACATCATCTCGGTGGAGGAGCGGTTCGGGGCCACCGTCGCGGTGACCAAAAACCTGTGCACCAACCAGGACGGTGAGCTGGTGCTGGAGGCCTACACCACGATGATGGGCCGCGAGGACGACAGCTCGGTCAACCTGAAGTGGGATGTCGAGAGCGGTCAGGTCGTCAAAACGGCCTGATTAGTAACCAGCACCAGCGTCGATGTACACTCGGACCTCGGGGTTTTCCCAGTATTAGCGCGCTTTCCGTGAGCCAGCCGAACGGAGGGCGCGCTAGTCATGAGCGCCGGCGACGATGCAGAGCAACGCGAAGCAAAGGGGTGGCGCCTAGGTAGAGTCCCGGCTTTGCGCGGGTTGGCCTGCCAACCGCGAAGGGGCGTAGCTCAACTGGCAGAGCAGCGGTCTCCAAAACCGCAGGTTGCAGGTTCAAGTCCTGTCGCCCCTGCAGACGAAGGCGTGCCATGGTGGACACTGGAGGGTACGCACGAGCAGACGAACGAAGGAGCATGCGGTGAGCGACGAGCGTGACGGTTCCGACGCCGCAGCTGACGGCGGCGAAACCGGCGACACCGTCGAACGCGGTGGCCGCACGGCGGTGGCCACCCGTCCGCAGCGCCCCACCGGGAAGCGGTCCCGGCA
>PPEA01000482.1 GCA_002967005.1 Mycobacterium talmoniae | reverse complement strand
GATCGAGCGGTCCAGGGTCATCGCCACCAGCCCGCCGATCATCGCCCCGGCGCCGCGGCGGGTCACCCGCGACGCCCCACCGCGCCCCCTGCACCGGCGGCCAGGGCGAGGCGTCCACGGGTGGTGATCACCCGTGGAGTTTAGGGCGATCGCAAGCGCGGCGCTCGCGCCGGGCGCAGCGGGTCGCCCTCGGGCGTTTAAGTCGGGGACACGACGCGCAGCGACCGGGCTTTGTCGTTGCGGCGTGCCATCCTCAAGCTATGAGCAGCGTCGGATGGGGGCGGCCCGCCCACGAACCCGGGGCGGGCTGGGCGGTCGTCGACGTCGAAACCTCCGGCTTTAGGCCAGGTCAGGCGCGCATCATCAGCCTGGCCGCGTTGGCGCTGGACGCCGACGGCCGGGTGGAGCACTCGGTGGTCAGCCTGCTCAACCCCGGCGTCGACCCGGGCCCGACCCATGTGCACGGGCTGACCGCGGCCATGCTGGAGGACCAACCCCAGTTTTCCGACATCGTCGGCGACGTCATCGAGGTGCTCAACGGGCGCACGCTGGTCGCGCACAACGTCGCGTTCGACTACGCGTTCCTCACCGCGGAGGCCGAACTCGTCGACGCCGAACTGCCGGTCGACACCGTGATGTGCACCGTCGAGCTGGCCCGGCGGCTGGACCTCGGCCTGGACAACCTGCGGTTGGAGACCCTCGCCGCGCACTGGGGTATCGCCCAGACCCGCGCCCACGACGCGTTTGACGACGCGCTGGTGCTGTCCCGCGTGCTGGACCCGGCGCTGCAGCGGGCCCGGACCCGCGACGTGTGGCTGCCGGTGCGCCCGGTCGCCCGGCGCCGGTGGCCCAACGGGCGGGTCACCCACGATGAGCTGCGGCCGCTGAAAATGCTGGCCTCCCGGATGCCGTGCCCCTACCTCAACCCGGGCCGCTACGTGCGGGGCCGGCCGCTGGTGCAGGGCATGCGGGTCGCGCTGTCCGCCGAGTGCACCCGCACCCACGAGGAGCTGGTGGAGCGGATCCTGCACGCCGGGCTGGCCTACAGCGACGGCGTCGACCCCGACACCTCGCTGGTGGTGTGCAACGAGCCCCGACCCGATCAGGGCAAGGGGTACCTGGCCCGCGAGCTGGGGGTGCCGGTGGTCTCCGACGCCCAGTTCATGGACAGCGTCGGCAGCGTGGCCGGGGGCACGGACATCGAGGAGTTCACCGACGTCACCGCCCCCGCCGAGCAATTCGCGCTGTTCTGACCCTCGGCCCAGCGGCCACAAACCGCGGCGTTCGTGATTGTGCAGATTCATACGCCCGAGCGCCGAAAAGCGTATGGGATCGCACAGTCGGCGCAAGCTATCGCGGGGTGAAAGCTTAGGCGCTGCTCTCGGCCCAGGCCGCGGACTCGTCGAGGCTGTCCGGATGTGCGTCCACCGGGTAGGGCCGTGCGGGCACCTGCCGGGAGCCGCTGAGCGCGGCGATCAGCTCCTTGACCTTCACCGCCTCGTCCGCGGACACGGATTGGCCGGCTTCCAGCGCCTCGAGCACCTCGGCCCGCAGGCCCACCCCGGTCGCGATCTCGTGGACCGACAGCTGGGCGCGCCGGCGCGCGACATACAGCTGCTGACCCAGGCTCGATCCCGGCGCGGCCGCCGCCCGGGTCATCAGGTCGTCGTAGCGGGTCCTGACATCGGCGAGCGCCGCAATCACCGCCGGGGTGATCCGGGTCCGTCCGGCCGCAGTCTGCAACATCGCCTGGACTTTGCGCAGCCCGGCCAGGATGGCGTGCACCCGGGGGTGAAACGACGAGGTGTCCGGCTGGGGCAGGGACTCGATGGCGCAGGCGTGCAGCTGCAGCGCCGCCTCCGCGAGACCGACGATTATCGGCGCTTCGCCTTCATCGGGCGCAAATCCGGCCATGTGGTCCCTCGATTCCGTGTGGTAGGTGTCCAGCCGATAGCGCGTCATGTTAGTGGTGTCCCGGCGGCGTGGGACGACGAGGGGGCGGTGCGGCCGTCGGCGGGTGCGATACCGAGAGTTGGCTTGCCGCAGGCCGAGTCGCGAGGTCGGCCCGCTCTGCTGGACGGGGAAATTCGGCGGTTGTTACTGTCGTCGCGTGGTCATCGGGTCGGGTCGACGCGGCGCTGAATCGGGTAAGACGGATAGCAACGCTGCGACACCGCCGCCGGGCGCTCCCCAGCAAACCAACACCGCTTCGCCGCGGCCGTTGCCGGCGGGCGCGGTCAACCCGTTCGCCTACGTCTACAACTACCTGAAGCAGGTCGTCGCCGAACTGCGCAAGGTGATCTGGCCCAACCGCAAGCAGATGATCACCTACACCTCGGTGGTGCTGGCGTTCCTGGTGTTCATGGTGGCGTTGATCGGCGGGGCGGACTACGGGTTCGCCAAGCTGATCATGCTGGTATTCGGCGAGTGAACCGCCGGTGCGACGAGCTGAAGTTATAGAGAGGACTGACAACCGTGACTACCTTCGACGGCGATACGCCCGCGGGTGAGACGGTCGACATCGAAGAGGCCGAACCCGACACGGCCCTGACCGAGGCGCCCCCGGCCGAGACGGCCGAAGAGGCCGAAGAGGTCGACCCCGCCGCGGCGCTCAAGGCGGAGCTGCGCAGCAAGCCCGGCGACTGGTATGTCATCCACTCCTACGCCGGCTACGAGAACAAGGTGAAGGCCAACCTCGAGACCCGCGTGCAAAACCTCGACGTCGGCGACTACATCTTCCAGGTGGAGGTGCCCACCGAAGAGGTCACCGAGATCAAGAACGGGCAGCGCAAGCAGGTCAACCGCAAGGTGCTGCCCGGCTACATCCTGGTGCGGATGGACCTGACCGACGACTCGTGGTCGGCGGTGCGCAACACCCCCGGGGTCACCGGGTTCGTCGGCGCGACGTCGCGGCCGTCGGCGCTGACGCTGGACGACGTGGTGAAGTTCCTGCTGCCGCAGGGTGCGGCGAAGAAACCCGCCAAGGGCACTGGGGCCACCGCCGCGGCCGCCGCCACCGAGGGTGGGCTGGAGCGGCCCGTCGTCGAGGTCGACTACGAGGTCGGCGAGTCGGTCACCGTCATGGACGGCCCGTTCGCGACGCTGCCGGCCACGATCAACGAGGTCAACGCCGAACAACAGAAACTCAAGGTGCTGGTGTCCATCTTCGGTCGCGAAACACCTGTGGAACTGAACTTCACCCAGGTCTCCAAGATCTAGAACATTAGTACGGAAGGACATCAACACCCATGGCCCCGAAGAAGAAGGTCGCCGGGCTGATCAAACTGCAGATCGAGGCGGGTCAGGCCAACCCTGCGCCGCCGGTCGGTCCGGCGCTCGGTCAGCACGGCGTCAACATCATGGAGTTCTGCAAGGCGTACAACGCCGCCACGGAGAACCAGCGCGGCAACGTCGTCCCGGTCGAGATCACCGTCTACGAGGACCGCAGCTTCACCTTCGCGCTCAAGACGCCGCCCGCGGCCAAGCTGCTGCTCAAGGCCGCCGGGGTGGGTAAGGGCTCGGCCGAGCCGCACAAGACCAAGGTGGCCAAGGTCAGCTGGGATCAGGTCCGCGAGATCGCCGAGACCAAGAAGGCCGACCTCAACGCCAACGACGTCGACGCCGCCGCCAAGATCATCGCCGGCACCGCCCGGTCGATGGGGATCACCGTCGAATAACTCCTGTTGATCCTGCGCTGACGGCGCAAAAGTGCGAGTAAGCACCGCCGTCAACGCAGACTCAACGCAAAGAAAGCGTGGGAGGGCCAGCTTCGGCCCGCCAACCACACCCAACCACGAGATTGGATCCAACATGAGCAAGAACAGCAAGGCCTACCGCGCCGCCGCCGAGAAGGTGGACCGCGCCAACCTCTACACCCCGCTGCAGGCCGCCAAGCTGGCCAAGGAGACGTCGTCGACCAAGCAGGACGCGACCGTCGAGGTGGCCATCCGGCTCGGCGTCGACCCGCGCAAGGCCGACCAGATGGTCCGCGGCACCGTCAACCTGCCGCACGGCACCGGTAAGACCGCCCGGGTCGCGGTGTTCGCGGTCGGCGAGAAGGCTGAGGCCGCCACCGCCGCCGGCGCCGACATCGTCGGTAGCGACGACCTGATCGAGAAGATCCAGGGCGGTTTCCTGGACTTCGACGCCGCGATCGCCACCCCCGACCAGATGGCCAAGGTGGGGCGGATCGCCCGGGTGCTGGGGCCGCGCGGCCTGATGCCCAACCCCAAGACCGGCACCGTCACCGCCGACGTCACCAAGGCGGTCAACGACATCAAGGGCGGCAAGATCAACTTCCGGGTGGACAAGCAGGCCAACCTGCACTTCGTCATCGGTAAGGCCTCCTTCGACGAGGCCAAGCTGGCCGAGAACTACGGCGCCGCCCTCGACGAGGTGCTGCGGCTCAAGCCGTCGGCGTCCAAGGGCCGCTACCTGAAAAAGGTCACCATCTCCACCACCACCGGCCCGGGTATCCCGGTCGACCCGTCGGTCACCCGCAACTTCGCCGAGGCCTAACCGTCCCGGCGGCCTTCCCTGCGCGCCGAGGGGGAATCCTGCGACGCCCGCCCGGCGTGTCGCGTCGTGAGATTCCCACTCGGCGGGGAAGCTAGCCCCCGCACTCGGCGACGCGGCGGCGCAGGAACGCCCGCGCCGGCTCGGAGCCGTGGGCCTGTAGCGCGACCCGATACCAGGCCAGCGCCTCGGCGCGCCGAC
>PPEA01000481.1 GCA_002967005.1 Mycobacterium talmoniae | reverse complement strand
TGTTCCGGGGGCTCCAGCAGCAGCGCTAGCCACTGCGCGGCGCCGCTGCGCGACCACCCGGCGTCGACGGTGTGGTAGACCGGCCGCACCTCGACGGTGCCGTACGCGGCGACCGGGATGTCGCGGGCGAACGCCAGCGCATCGTCGAGGTTGTCGGCCTCGAAGACGTAATACCCGCAGGCCACCTCGGCGGCCTCGGCGAACGGGCCGTCGGTGATGGTCGGCGCGTCGGGGCCGCCGGTGATGCGCACGCCGGTGGCCACCGGGGTCAGCGCGTCACCGGCCCGGATCGCCGACGCCGCCTTGGCGTGGAACTTTTCGAATTCGGCCATCACCGCGGCCCGCTGTTCGGGGGTGCGGTCCCGCTCCTGGCTGTTCAATAGGGCGAGGTACTGCATCGGTGGTCACCTCCGGGGTAGGGGAGCGGAACCCGTGTCCCACTCTCTACCTATCCGACGAACGGCGCAGCCCGAATCCGACAGCGCCTAGACCGCGCCCGGCTTGAGATAGGTGACCAAGCTCACATCGAGGCTTTCGTCGGTGAAGTAGTACTCGCAGCCGCGCAGGTAGCGCATGTAGCGCTCGTAGACCGCTTCGGACTGGATCTCGATGGCCTTGTCCTTGTTGGCTTCCAGGGTGTCGCCCCAGATCCGCAGCGTTTTGATGTAGTGCGGTCGCAGCGAGAGGGCTTCGGGCACCACAAACCCGGCCTTCTCGCCGTGCTCGATCATCATCTCGGTGGTGGGCAGCCGCCCGCCCGGGAAGATCTCGGTGACGATGAACTTGATGAACCGCGCGGTCTCGAAGGTGATCTTCTTGCCGCGGGCGTTGAGGTCATACGGGTGGTAGCTGACGCTGCTTTGGATCGTCATCCGGCCGTCGTCGGGCAGGATCTCAAAGCAGTTCTTGAAGAAGTCGTCGTAGCGTTCGTGGCCGAAGTGCTCGAACGCTTCGATGGACACGATCCGGTCCACCGGTTCGCTGAACTCCTCCCAGCCGTGCAGCAGCACTCGATGGGTGCGGTCGCTGTCGACGGTGTCCAGCAACTGCTGGGAGCGGGCCTGCTGGTTTTTGGACAGGGTCAGGCCGATGACATTGACGTCGTATTTCTCGATCGCGCGCTTCATGGTGGAACCCCAGCCGCAGCCGATGTCCAGCAACGTCATCCCGGGCCGCAGGTCCAGCTGGTCCAGGTTCAGGTCAACCTTGGCGATCTGGGCTTGCTCCAGCGTGAGGTCCGGCGGCTCGAAGTAGGCGCAGCTGTAGGTCCGGCTCGGGTCCTGGAACAACCCGAAGAAGTCGTCGGAGATGTCGTAGTGGGCCTGGATCTCTTCGAAATGCGGCCGCATTCGGGTGCTGCGGGACGTGTTCTCCGGCATCTGTGCTTGGTCGCCTTCCCCATGATCGCTCACTGGTGCTAAGCGCGTTTGCCCGTGGACGTTAGCGTAGGTCGATTGTGCAGCATACCGAGCGGCGAAACGCCAACTTCAGGCCCTGACACCGTTTCGCGCCCATACTGTGTCATACTGCCGTCCTGCGCGGTTGCCCGGGTGCCGGCACCGCGACCCGTCTACCCCCGATTTGCCCTGGGCAGAACGACTTCGACGCCCACTACTTCTGCAGCGTGAACTGGTTGACGTCGGTGTAGCCGCCCTCGAACAGCCGCGGGCAACCGGTCAGGTACTTCATGTACCGGTCGTACATCTCCTGCGACTGCACGGCGATGGCTTCCTCGCGGTTGCGTTCCAGGTTGGCGGCCCATTCCCGCAGCGTCCGCGGATAGTACAGCTGCCCGATCGGCTGCACCCGGTCCAGGGTGAACCCGGCCTTGGTGGCGTGCTCGGTGACCAACGCCACGACGGCAGCCGCCCGCCCGGGAAGATCTCGGTCATGATGAACTTCGCGAACCGGGCCAACTCGAACGTCAACGGCAGGCCGAGCTTGTTCGCGTCGCCCATCTTGACCGCGGTGATGGTGTGCAGCAGCATCGCCCCGTCGTCGGGCAGCGCGTTGTAGGCCATCTCGAAAAACGCCGGATAGCGGTCGTGGCCGAAGTGTTCGAACGCCCCGATCGACACGATGCGGTCGACCTGCTCGTCGAACTCCTCCCAGCCCTGGAGCCGCACCTCCACACTGCGCTGGGTGGGGACCTTCGCCAATTTCGCGATGGCGTAGTCGCGTTGGCGTTCGCTCAGCGTCAGGCCGATGACGTTGACGTCGTAGTTTTCCAGCGCCCGCTGCATGCCGTGGCCCCAGCCGCAGCCGATGTCGAGCAAGGTCATCCCGGGTTGGAGCCCCAGCTTGCCCAGCGCCAGATCGAACTTGGCGTTTTGGCCCTCGTCGAGGGTCATATCATCGCGTTCGAAATAGCTACAGGTGTAGCCCATGGTGGGCCCCAGAAACAGCTCGAAGAATTCGTTGGAAATGTCGTAGATCGACTGCAGCTCTTCGTACTTCGGATCTAAGTTGGTCATCCTTACTTGCGCTCCCACTGGTTGCGGTTTGTTCGGCGACCCGGGAAAGGGTACCCGCTGATCGGCGCTGGGCGGGGGAGCCACAACGGCGCCCGCAGCGACTACCTGCCGACGCTATTTGGTCAGCGTGAACTGGTGCACGCTGGTGTAGCCGTCGCGGAACAACCGCACACAGCCGGTGAGGTACTTCATGTAGCGGTCGTAGACCTGCTGCGACTGCACCGCGATGGCCTGGTCCCGGTGGGCCTCCAACGCGGCCGCCCACAGCTGCAGCGTCCGCACATAGTTGGGCCCGATCTCGTGCACCCGGGCCACGTCGAAGCCGGCCGCGGTGGCGCGCTCGGTGACCATCGGCACCGTCGGCAGCCGCCCGCCCGGGAAGATCTCGGTCAGGATGAACTTGTTGAACCGGGCCATCTCCATGGTCAGCGGCAGACCCCGCCGCTGACACTCGTCCTGGGTGATCGCGGTGATGGTGTGCAGCAGCATCGTCCCGCCGGCGGGCAGCGCGTTGTAGGCCATCTCGAAGAACGCCGGATAGCGGTCGTGGCCGAAGTGTTCGAACGCGCCGATCGACACGATGCGGTCGACGTGCTCGTCGAACTCTTCCCAGCCCTGCAGCCGGACTTCGACGCTGCGCCGGGTGGGGACGGCGGCCAGCTTGGCCAGGGCGTAGTCGCGTTGGCGTTCGCTCAGCGTCAGGCCGATGACGTTGACGTCGTAGTTTTCCAGCGCCCGCTGCATGCCGCCGCCCCAGCCGCAGCCGATGTCGAGCAGCGTCATCCCGGGTTGGAGCCCCAGCTTGCCCAGCGCCAGATCGAACTTGGCGTTTTGCGCCTCGTCGGTGGTCATATCGTCGCGTTCGAAGTACCCGCAGGTGTAGCCCATGGTGGGCCCCAGGAACAGCTCGAAGAATTCGTTGGAGATGTCGTAGATCGACTGCAGCTCTTCGTACTTCGGATTTAACTTAGACACGCTTCCTAAGGGTCCCAGCCGGGGGCGGATTCGGCAAGGGCCTAACGGCCCCGAATGGGTCAGTGCCCGTCGGCGAAGGTGGTCTTCAGCTCGCCGACCACCTGATCCCACAGCTCCTCGGGCAGCTCGTGGCCCATGCCGTCGATCAGCACCAGCCGCGCGCCGCGGATCGCCCGGGCCACCGCCCCCCCGCCGAACGGCCGCATCAGCTTGTCG
>PPEA01000480.1 GCA_002967005.1 Mycobacterium talmoniae | reverse complement strand
ACCACCGTCGGGGCGGTGATCTGCCGGTCGTAGCGGACCAGGCTGCCGGTGCCCAGGATGGCGCCGAAGTGCCGCGCGATGCCCCACGGGTAGAAGCTGCGCTCGTAGCTTTCGATGGCCTCGGCGCGGATCCGCTCCTCGGGCGCCGGGTAGCCGGGGCTGCCGATGATCCGGGTGACCCGCACCGCGTTGTCCACGATCACCTCCCGCGGCGAATCCGGCGGCGGGCCGGTGAGGATCGCCAGCAGCGCCCGCGGCGCCGGCGGCGGCAGGAACGGCTGGTTGTTGGACGAGAAGATCACCGCCAACGAGCGGGTCCGGCGCGCGAAGCGGGCCGCGAAGACCTGGGCGATCATGCCGCCCATCGAGGCGCCGACGACATGCGCGCGGTCGATGCCGAGGTGGTCGAGCACCGCGGCGCCGTCGTCGGCCATGTCCTCCAGCGTGTACACCGCGGGGCTGCGCAGCCCCAGGAAGGACCGGAGCATCCGCACCGGCAGCAGCCCGCCGGCGTGCCGACGGTCCAGCTTGCTGGACAGGCCGACGTCGCGGTTGTCGTACCGGATCACCCGCAGGCCCTGCGCGGCGAGCTTCTCGCAGAAGCCGGTGCGCCACAGCAGCAGCTGCGCGCCCAACCCCATGATCAGCAGCACCGCCGGGTCGTTCGGGTTGCCCATGTCCTCGTAGTAGATGTCCAGCTCGCCCGAGCGCGCGGTGCCGCTGCGGATCTCCACGGCTACGCCTCCGCCTCGTCGGTGTGCTCGCGGCTGACCTCGACCATGAAGTTGGCGAAGTACCCGGTCAGCTGCGGGTCGGACATCATCTGCCAGTTGGGGGCCAGCAGCTTCATGTAGCGCTCCACGTAGAGGAACTGCTTGCCGATCAGCACCAGCTCGCGGGGCAGCTTGACGTCGTAGGCGTCGGCCAGCGCGGAGAGCTGCTTGCCGATCTCGGCGTACGACAGGTCGCCGAGGGTTTTCATGGTCAGCGGGGTGGAGAACGCCTCCAGGTCCTTGGCGGCCTCCGCCTCGGGTTTCAGGGTGCCCACCGCGCCCATCAGCACGACGATCTTGCCGGCCGCGGCGTGATCCTTCTTCACCAGCAGCGCATACACCAGTTCGCGCAGCAGCCACCGGGTGCGCGGGTCGATGCGGCCCATGATGCCGAAGTCGAGGAACACCACCCGGCCCTGATCGTCGACGAACAGGTTGCCGGCGTGCAGGTCGCCGTGGAACAGGCCGTGCCGCAGCCCGCCCTCGAAGGTGGCGAACAGCAGCGCCTTGACCAGCTCGGTGCCGTCGAAGCCGGCCTTGCGGATGGCGGCGGCGTTGTCGATGCGGATGCCGTGCACCCGCTCCATGGTCAGCACCTTTTCGCTGGTGTAGTCCCAGTGCACGTCGGGCACCTTGATGTTTTGGCCCAGCGGGGAGGCATGCAGGTGCGACACCCAGGTTTGCATGGACTGCGCCTCGATGCGGAAGTCCAGTTCCTCGGCGAGGTTGTCGGCGAAGTCGGCGACGACGTCCTGGGCGGACAGCCTTCGGCCCAGTTTGGCCAGTTCGACCAGCTGGGCGAACCGTTTGAGGATCTGCAGGTCGGCGGCGACCCGGCGGCGGATCCCGGGTCGCTGGATCTTGACGACGACGTCCTCGCCGCTGTGCAGGGTGGCGAAATGCACCTGCGCGATGGACGCCGACGCGACCGGGGTCTCGTCGAAGCTGGCGAACAGGTCGGCGGGTTCGGCGCCGAGCTCCTCGAGGAACAGCTGGTGGATCTCGGCGGGGTCGGCGGGCGGCACCGCGTCGAGCAGGCTGCGGAACTCGCGGGACAGCGGTTCGCCGAACGCGCCCGGGCTCGAGGCGATGATCTGGCCGAACTTGACGTAGGTGGGACCCAGGTCGGCGAAGGTCTGCGGGATCTCCTTGATGACCTTCTGCTGCCAGGGGCCGCGGGCGGGCAGTTTGGTGAGCACCCGAAGGCCGGTGCGGGCCACCTGCCATCCGGTCGCGCCGATCCGGACCGCCTCGACCGGCAAGGGCACCCGATCGAGCTTGGCTACCTCGCGGTGTTTGGTCGAAGTCATTGTTGCAGTCTGCCAAATCGGCGACGACAACTTCGAATCTGGCGTGAGCCCCGTCACGGTCGCCTTACAGCAGGCCCGCGATGTCGATGAACGGGCTGAGCAGGTCGCCGGCGGCGAACAGGGCGCCCTCCCCGACGCTGGCCAACGCGAAGAAACCGGCCACCGGCAGGATCCCGACGTCGGCGGCGATCGGCAAGCCGATGGCGTCGAGCAGGTCACCGGCGGCCAGCTCGTTGACGATGCCGGTGACGTCCAGCGCCGGCAGCGTGGTGACCATCGCGTTGGCGATGTCGGCCAGCGGCAGCAGCGACGCGTAGCCGGCCGAGGTGGCCGCACTGACCGCGTTGACCAGCGAATCCAGGCTCACCCCGGGCGGCGGGAAGGAGATGTCCTCGGCGGCCACCGCCGCGATGAACGGGGTCTGCAGCAGGTTGACCAGCGGGTTGTCGGCCAGCGAGAACACCGACGCCGGGTCCTGCAGGTAGCCGACGACGTCTTTGACGGCGTCGGCGATGCCTTGTTCGGTGCCCGACACCAAAAGGCCGGGCACCTTCTCGAAGTCGGCGAGGCTGGGGAACACCCCGAGCGGGGTGGGCACATCCGGCGCCGAGGTCGACCAGCCGTAGTCGGGGTCGCCGTAGCCCAGGTTCACCAGCACCCGCAGGTCCGGCTCGAGCAGGTCGGACACCACCGGCCCGACCGCCGGGATCGACCGCACCAGATCCAGCAGCGGCAGGTGGTCGGTGGGGACCATGTAGTAGGTGGTGGCGCCGTATGTTCCCAGATCCTCGGCGGTGGACAGATCCATGTTCGGGTACTGGGTGTGCACGAACAGGATGCCCAGCAGCGCGTTGAGGTCCGACAGCAGGTTCAGCGGGTAGCGCGGATAGTCGGCGAAGCCGTCGTACTCCCCGGTGTAGATGTCGGTGGGGTACTCGGTGACCGGGGTGGCGCCGCTGAACGTGATGCCCAGGCTGGGGATCGACGGGTTGGCACCCAGCGCCGGCAGGTCGAAGCGTTCCAGCATGCCGCCGTTGGGGTTGTTGGGGTCGCCGAGCAGCACAAACTTGAGCTGGTCGGGGTCGGGGTGGATGCCGGCGGTGCCGTTGGCGATGTTTTCCATCTCGATGGTGTCGATGGTGGCGCTTTGCGAATAGCCCAACGCGGTGACGGTATTGCCGTCGGCGAGCTGGTCTTTGATCGTGTTGTTGAGGATGGTGACGCCCTGTGTCACCGAGGTGTCGAACGGCAACTCCTTGGGGCCGATGATCGGGTACAGCCCTTCCGGGGTGGCCAGGCCCTGCAGCGAGCAGGCGGTTGCGCAGTGCAGGTACAGGTCGTTGACGTCGTCGATGTAGACCTGCGGCGGGATCGGCATGCCGCTGCCGCCCATCACCAAATCGGTGCTGTCGGCGAACGCGTCCGCTGCCGTCAGCGCCGCCGACAGCGCCATCGCCGCGGCGCCGGTCCCGGCCAACAGTGCCACCCGCAGCCACCGAGCACTCATTGCGACCTCCCCGCGGAAACGTGTCCACCCGGCGCGCCGACCCCCAAGCCCGGCGCGCGCGTCGCATCTTGCCGGTTTCCTGAGCCGTACGTGGGCGGATTCGGAAAATCCACTGAGAAAAACCTGAGGGGCGGGTTGGGTGCTGGGCGCGAGCAGACGCAGATTCGCACGATCCTGCCCCGGATCGTGCGAATCTGCGTCTGCTCACCGGCGCGGGGGCCTACCCGGTGGGCTGCCAGGGCGTCAGCCAGGCCGTGGGTTCCCAGCCCTCCTGGCCGGCGATCAGCTCGTACATGGTGGCGCCGTCGATGGTCTCCCGGATGATGTCGGCGTGCCCGGCGTGCCGGGAAAGTTCGGCGATCAGGTGATGGATCACCCAGCGCACCGACCAGGCGTCGACGTCGGTGGGAAACCACGGGGCGTCGCGCGGCACCGGCACCGCGGCGTCGAGGTCGGCCATCTCGAGCACCCGCAGCGTCTCGGCATTTTGGGCCCGCAACGCGTCCAGCGCCCCGGCCAGGGTCTCGTTGTCGGACAGCACGAATTGGTCCTGGAATTCCCGCATGATCTCCTCGCGGGGCCGGGTGTCCGCCGGTGGTGGGTTCGGCGCGGCGGCGACGCGCTGCATCCAGCTGCGCTGCACCCCGGTGACGTGTTTGATCAACCCGCCGATCGACAGGGCGCTGACCGACGGGGTGGCGCGGGCCTGCTCGTCGGTCAGGCCGTAGGCGACGGCGAAAAAGGCGCTCTGCTGGCAGGTCAAAAATTCGCGCAGCGCGCTGCGCTCATCGGTCACCGGTGCGGCAAGGGCGGGCATGGTCAGTCCTTTCGATTGGGCTGATGGAGGTAAAGGTCACGCAGACAGGCGATTTCGGCTCCGTGGTGGATGACCTCGATGTTGACGCCCAAGATCAGCTCCGCCATGGTGTGGCGGGTCCCCCAGCGGCCCTCCGCGGGTCCGACGAGGCGGGCCAACGCGGCGTCGTCGAGCCCACGCGCCCCGGCGATCCACCGCGCGTAGGCCTCGTCGAGTGTTGCAACGCGGTGGCCGCGTCGCGGGCATAGGGCCAGCTCTGGGGGTCGACGGGTGGGCCGCCGAAGTTGTTGTAGTTGCGGAAGGCGAGGATGCCGATCGTGAGGTGGACCAGCCGCCAGGCGATGGTGGTGAACGGCGGGGGTTGCGGCGCCGGGAATGCGTGGTCGATCCCGTCGTCGTGCAGGGTCCAGCAGCCGGGAACCGGCTCCCAGCGGTATTCGTCGTCGGTGAGACCGTCCAGGCGGGGGCGCAGCTGGTTGCGCCAGTGCCGGTCGAGCTGGTCGGCCAGGAGGGTGCGCGGCTCGGTCATGCACTGAGCGTTCCACACCCATCGGACAGGTCCGGCCACTAATTTGGGCGGAGGGGTCACCGCCGGCGGCGACGACCCGCAGCGCATGGTGGTGTACTTCGCGATGGTCGGCGCCGACTTCGAGATCCTGGAACCGCCCGAGGTGGCCGACGCGGCACGCGTCGTCGCGGAAAGGCTTCGCGCCGCGGGGTCCGCTCCGTAAGGTGCGGGCATGCGGGTGCTCGCCGCCGAATCGACCGACCTGTTCGTCGGGCCGGCCGACGCGCCGCTGCAACTGGTCCGGGTCACCTACGCCGGC
>PPEA01000048.1 GCA_002967005.1 Mycobacterium talmoniae | reverse complement strand
CCGGTCGGCCAGCGGCTGGCTCACTTGACGGCCAGCGACAGCCCGAAGTCGCCGGCGGGGTCGGTCCACCACCGGGTGCGCCGCAACCCGGCCGCGGCCAATTCGGCGGCCACCGCATCGGGACGGAACTTGCAGGACACCTCGGTGAGCATCTCCTCACCGGCACCGAAGTCGACGGTCAACCCCAGCGCGCCGATGCGGACCCGTTGTGGCCCAACGGCCCGCAACCACATCTCGATCCGTTCCGCGTCGGCGTTCCAGCGGGCCACGTGCGTGTAGGCGTCGACGTCGAAGTCGGCGTCGAGTTCCCGGTTGATCACCGCCAACACGTTGCGGTTGAACGCCGCCGTCACCCCGGCGGCGTCGTCGTAGGCGGCGACCAGCCGGGCGGTGTCCTTGACCAGGTCGGTGCCCAACAGCAGGCTGTCGCCGGGGGCCAGCACCCCGGCCAGCGACGCCAAGAACTCGGCGCGGGGCTGCGGGGTCAGGTTGCCGATCGTCGAGCCTAAAAAGACGAACAGCCGTCGGCCCCCACCCGGGATCTCGGCCAGGTGTTCCTCGAAATCCCCGCAGACGGCCGCGGTTTCGATCGTGGGGTACTCGCGCTGGATCGCGGCCCCGGCGGCCTCCAGGATGCCGGCATCGACATCGAACGGCACGAAGCGGCGCAGCGTGCCGGCCGCGCGCAGGGCGTCCAGCAGCATCCGGGTTTTCTCCGAGGTGCCGCTGCCCAGCTCGACCAGGGTGTCCGCGCCGGTGATCGCGGCGATCTCCGACGATCGGTCCCGCAGGATCTGGGCCTCGGTGCGGGTCGGGTAGTACTCCGGCAGCCGGGTGATCTGATCGAACAGATCGCTGCCCACCGAATCGTAAAACCATTTGGGCGGCAGCGACTTCGGTGAGCGCTGCAGCCCGTGCCGCACGTCGTGGCGCAGCGCCCGGTGGGCGGCGTCGGCGGCGAGGTGGTTCGACAACGACAGGGTCATCACGATCCTTCCAGCGGCGTCAGGGTGACCCGGTCCTCGGTGACCGTGACCAGGTGCCGGTCCGGCACGTCTTGCCAGCCGGGGTCATCGTCGTAGGGTTCACTGGCCACCACCACGCCGTCGGGGCGGCGCAACAGCGACAAGGTGTCTCCCCAGGTGGTGGCCAGCAGCCGGGAACCGTTGGCGGCCAGGATGTTGAGCCGGCCACCCGGGTCGCCCGCCCCGATCGCGGCGACGGCCTCGCCGAGCGCGTT
>PPEA01000479.1 GCA_002967005.1 Mycobacterium talmoniae | reverse complement strand
ACGGCGTCGTCCGAGGTCCCGGTGGCCGTCGCGGACCCGTGCCCGGCCAGCGGCGGGCCGCGCGGGCAGGCGGCACCGACTTCACCTTCACCGTCGCCGAACCCGGCTGGACCATGTTCATGGTCGGCCACTTCCACTACGACCCGGTGTGGTGGAACACCCAAGCCGGCTACACCAGCGCGTGGACCGAGGATCCGCCCGGCCAGTGCCGCCAGAACAACGGCGTCGACCTGGTGCGCGCCCACCTGGACAAGGCGCGGCGCGAACCCGAATACAAGTTCGTCCTCGCCGAGGTCGACTACCTCAAACCGCATTGGGACACCCACCCCGAGGACCGGGCCGACCTGCGCCGGCTCATCGCCGAAGGCGCGTCGAGGTGATGGGCGGCACCTACAACGAGCCGTCCACCAACATCACGGACGCCGAGACCACCATCCGCAACCTGGTGGCGGGCATCGGGTTTCAGCGCGACATCCTGGGCGCCGACCCGGCCACGGCCTGGCAGCTCGACGTGTTCGGGCATGATCCGCAGTTCCCCGGCCTGATCGCCGACGCCGGCCTGACGTCCAGTGGGTGGGCGCGCGGCCCGTTTCACCAGTGGGGTCCGATGGCCGGCGGCGGCGATCCGCGGCGCATGCAGTTTCCCAGCGAGTTCGAATGGATCGCGCCGTCCGGGCACGGGCTGTTGACCCACTACATGCCGGCGCACTACGCCGCCGGCTGGTGGATGGATGGGCAGTCGTCGCTGGCCGACGCCGAAGCCGAGGTCTACCAGTTGTTCTGCGGGCTCAAACGGGTGGCGGCGACCCGCAATGTGCTGCTGCCGGTCGGCACCGACTTCACCCCGCCCAACCGCTGGGTGGTGCCGATCCACCGGGACTGGAACGCCCGCTACACCTGGCCGCGGTTCGTCTGCGCGGTGCCGGCCGAGTTCTTCGCCGCGGTGCGCGCCGAGCTGAAGCAGCGCGGACAGACCGCGTCACCGCAGACCCGCGACATGAACCCGATCTACACCGGCTGCCACGTCTCCTACATCGACACCAAGCAGGCCAACCGGGCCGCCGAGCGGGCGATCCTGGCGGCCGAGAAGTTCGCGGTGTTCGCCGCGCTGACGACCGGGGTCGCCTACCCGGATGCCGCGCTGGCCAAGGCGTGGACGCAGCTGTGCTACGGCGCCCACCACGACGCCATCACCGGATCCGAGGCCGACCAGGTGTACCTGGACCTGCTGACCGGCTGGCGCGACGCCTGGCAGCTGGGCCGTGACGCCCGGGACAACGCGCTGACGGCGCTGTCGGGGCTGGTGACCACCGGCGCCGACGCGGTGGTGGTGTCGGTGGCGTACCGGCTGGCGCCCGAGCATCCGTACCCGGCCGCGGTGCAGGACAGCTGGGCCGCGCTGCAGTGGGTGTTTGCGCACGCCGACGAGTTGGG
>PPEA01000478.1 GCA_002967005.1 Mycobacterium talmoniae | reverse complement strand
GCGCTGTTCGACCCGCTGCGCGCGGCGTTAGGCCGCTACGCGGGGTTGGCGTTTTTAGCCGGGTTGCGGGTGGTGCCGGCCGCACTCGGCGGCGACGCCGGGCTGATCGGCGCGGCCCGACTGGCGAACCTCCGTCCGCGTTGATTCTGCGGCTACCCCGCAGAAGTGCGAGTGGACACCCTGGTGGACGCAGAGTCATCAACGCGGAGGGCTCTAGTCGAGCCCCAGCACCGCCAGGAGTGCAGCATTGACGGCGTCCAGCTCAGCGCCGGCGAGGCGGCCGGCGAATTCGCCGAGACGGACCTGCGGGTCGACGACGGTTAACTGTTCGACCATCACCCGCGTCTTGGTGCCGTGGATCTCGATCTCCGGCCGAAACGATGCGGCGCGGCGGCCGGTTGAGGTTGGCGCGATGATCCAGGTGGACAGCGGTAGGTCGTCGGACTGCACCACGACCGCGTAGCGGCCGCCGGATTGTTCGTGGCCACGGGCATCCTTGGGCACCTTGAGCCGGTAGAGGTCACCACGCACGAACAGCGTCCATCTCCGCGGCCAGTTCGCGTGAGGCGGCGACGTCGTCGGGGTCGTTACGCAGTTCTTCGGCCTCGGCCCGTAACCGCGCACGGCGGTGCGCTCGTTCCGCCTCCAGAATTGCCGTCCGGGCAGCCTCGGAACGGGATTGCCCGTCGCTGGTTAGCGCCGCCAGTGCCCGCTCGACCTCCGAATCAGTGCGGATTGTCAGCGTTCCCATGTTTCAAATCGTAGTGCAATTGCAGTGCAGAGTGTGGCGCGCTTGCGGGCCTGCGGGCGCTGACTCTGCGCTCACGGCGGCAAAGCGCGAGAAGGCCCCGCCGTCGACGCAGAGTCATTGACGCGCGGGGGCCCTGCGCTGCATATGCGTGCGGCCCCAGTCGCACAGCGCGCCCAGCACCGGAGCTAGCGTCTGGCCGTACTCGGAGATCGAATAGTGCACACAGGGCGGCACCGTGCCGGCGTCGTCGCGGTCGATGATGCCGTCGGCGACCAGCTCGTGCAGGTGGCGGATCAGCATCCGCTCGGTGATGCCCGGGATGCTGCGCCGCAGCTCGGCGGTGCGCATCGGCCCGTCGCTGAGCCGCCACAGGATGGTGCCCTTCCAGCGCCCGTCGATCACCGACAGCGCAGCGTCGATCGGGCAGTCGCTGACATCCTTTTTCGACACCGCCATCGCCACTCCTACGCTGACTAATTTGTCAGTACCTTGTTTTTCGTCAGCTTACCGACCAGGGTCGATCCCGTGAAAGAAATCGTGGAGATCCTGGCCGTGCTGGTGGTCGGGCCGCTGGTGGGATCCGAGTTCGCGGTGGCGGCGTTCCTCCATCCGATCGCGGGGCGGCTACCCGACGACGCGTTTCGCGCCGCCCGCAGCGACGGCGCCCGCGTGCTGGGACGCGTGATGCCGTTCTGGTACCTCGCCGCGCTGGCGCTGCTGGTGGGCGCCGCGCTGGTCGCGGGGCCGCAGCGCTGGCTGATCGGGACCGGCGTGGCCCTGATGGCCGCCGTCGTGCTGATGACGGTGGCGGTGATGGTGCCGATCAACAACCGGATTGCCGGCGGGGAGGTGTCGCCTCGGCTCGTCACCCGCTGGGACCGGCTGCACTGGCTGCGGGTGACACTGCTGGCGGCGCTGTTCGTGCTGCTGGTCATCGGCGTCTGCTGAGATCGACGTCCATACGGCGCGACAGCCTGATTCCGGGGGTCGAATGCCAGTTTTCGTGTCGATTTCAGCAGCGTGGCCGGGCTGAGTCGGGCGGCGGAGCCCACGCCCGACGTTGACTCTGCGCCCACCAGGCAGAAGTGCGAGTTGACACCCTGGTGGACGCAGAGTCAACGCCGGGGCATAGGCCACGGCGCCCCGTTTTGGCTGATCGCGGCGGCCGCGGTACGCTAGTCCGCGATCCACCCAAGACCGTCGGTCACCGCAAGGTTGAAGGTCCGGGAATATCCCGGCGGCCCACGCAGGAGGACGAGGCACACACCGGCGCTTGCCGGCATATCTTGACGCCCCGACCGTTCTGCGGCGGGGCGTTCGTTATTTCCGGGTGGACACCAGGCAAGCACAGGGATTTTCGACACCCGAGGAGGTATGCATGGCGAGGGCTGACAAGGCCGCCGCCGTCGCGGACATCGCCGAGCAGTTCAAGGCCTCGACCGCCACCGTGATCACCGAATACCGCGGCCTGACGGTGGCCCACCTGGCCGAGCTTCGTCGCTCGCTGGGCCAGTCGGTCACCTACGCGGTGGCCAAGAACACGCTGGTCAAGCGGGCCGCCTCGGAGGCGGGTGTCGACGGCCTGGACGAACTGTTCGTCGGGCCGACAGCGATCGCGTTCATCAGCGGTGAGCCGGTCGACGCCGCCAAGGCGATCAAGACCTTCGCCAAGGACCACAAGGCGCTGGTCATCAAGGGCGGCTACATGGACGGTCACCCGCTGACCGTCGGCGAAGTGGAGCGCATCGCCGACCTGGAGAGCCGCGAGGTGCTGCTGGCCAAGCTGGCCGGCGCGATGAAGGGCAACCTGTCCAAGGCGCCGGGCTGTTCAACGCCCCGGCGTCGCAGGTGGCCCGGCTGGCGGCCGCGCTGCAGGAGAAGAAGGCCACCGAGGCTCCGGCCGAGGCGGCCAGCGAGGCTCCGGCGGAAGCACCGGCTGACGCCGCCGAATAACCCAAACATACCCACCACCACCGAATCAGGAAGGACCCATACCCATGGCAAAACTGTCCACCGACGAGCTGCTCGACGCCTTCAAGGACATGACCCTGCTGGAGCTCTCGGACTTCGTTAAGAAGTTCGAGGACACCTTCGAGGTCACCGCGGCCGCCCCGGTGGCCGTGGCTGCCGCCGCCCCCGGCGGCGCCGCGCCCGCTGAGGCCGCCGAGGAGCAGTCCGAGTTCGACGTCATCCTTGAGTCGGCCGGCGAGAAGAAGATCGGCGTCATCAAGGTCGTGCGCGAGGTCGTCTCCGGCCTGGGCCTCAAGGAGGCCAAGGACCTGGTCGACGGCGCGCCCAAGCCGCTGCTGGAGAAGGTCGCCAAGGAGGCTGCCGAGGAGGCCAAGACCAAGCTCGAGGCCGCCGGCGCCACCGTCACCGTCAAGTAGTTTCCGCCACGAAACCCCCGAGGCCCGGCCTCGGGGGTTTCGTGCATTCCGGGCCGCCGTCCGGGGCCGCAAGGGCAGACTTTAGAGTCGGCACTTGGCTTGTCGGGCGCCGTCTTTAGCGGGCGGTCCCGGTACCGTGATGCGCGCTCACCGAGTGCGCTACAGTGGCCTGTGCCACACGCGCAGGCGCGTGCCGCGAGCAAACGTAGCCGGAAGGATCTCCCATGGGTGTCGCCATTGAGGTAGAAGGACTGACTAAATCCTTCGGTTCTGCGCGAATCTGGGAAGACGTCACGATGACGATTCCCTCGGGTGAGGTCAGCGTGTTGCTGGGGCCGTCGGGTACCGGCAAATCCGTGTTTTTGAAGTCGCTGATCGGTCTGCTGCGCCCCGAGCGCGGCTCGATCCTGATCGACGGCACCGACATCATCGAATGCTCGGCCAAGGAGCTCTACGAGATCCGCACCCTGTTCGGGGTGTTGTTCCAGGACGGTGCGCTGTTCGGGTCGATGAACCTGTTCGACAACACCGCGTTCCCGCTGCGCGAGCACACCAAGAAGAAGGAGAGCGAGATCCGTGACATCGTCATGGAGAAGCTCGCCCTGGT
>PPEA01000477.1 GCA_002967005.1 Mycobacterium talmoniae | reverse complement strand
GGCGGTGAGCACCTCGGCGCCGGTGCCCAGGGCGGCGACCGCTTGTCGGTGCCCATCGCGATCGAGGTGTCGGCGTTGCGCAGCGCGAAGGTGCCGCCGAACCCGCAGCACTCCTCGGCCTCGGGCAGCTCGACCAGATCGATGCCTCCACCGCGCGCAGCAGCGTGGTCGGCGGTCCCCGATCCGCAGCAATGCGCAGGGTGTGACAGGTCGGGTGGTAGGTGACCCGGTGCGGGAAGTAGGAGCCGGTGTCGGTCACCTTCAGCACGTCGACCAGCAGCTCGGACAGCTCGTACAGCCGTGGGACGATGCTGGCCACCTTCCGGGCCAGGCCGGGGGAGCGGGCCCGGTCGGCCAGCACCGGGTAGTAGTCCTTGACCATCGCCGCGCAGGACCCGGAGGCGGCCAGCACCGCGTCGTAGCCGTCGAAGGTGGTGCAGAATCGCTGCGCCAACGGCACACAGTCGTCCTGGTAGCCGGTGTTGAAGTGCATCTGGCCGCAGCAGGTCTGCTGCGCGGGGAAGTCGACCTGGTGACCCAGCCGCCGCAGCAACCGCACCATCGCCTTACCGGTCTGCGGGTACATGACGTCGTTGAAACAGGCGATGAACAGGGCGATCCGCACGGCGGAGTTCCTTTCGGCGCGACTCACGTCAGTATGGCTGCTCTGGGGCGGGCCGGGCGTGTCGACTCCCGGCACTGGCGCCCCGTTCGCCCCAGGAGTCGCGGCGGGGAGTGGGGTGTGTCGTGCGTCCGCCTCTGCGCGACAAACCGGCGTTGCGTGCTCTTGGGCCCCAACAGCCCCACCAGATCGTTGACCACCGACACATATGCCTCACCTGTCGCAGCCGTAACGGATTGTCGCTGGTGAGCAGGGGCCCGGCTCTCAGCGACAACCAGACGTCGGCGAGGTGCAACGCCGTCGAGCTTCGCCGCGACGGCCGGCGGCCACAACACCACATGCCCCGCGAAGCTGGCCCTATGAAGGGCGCGTGGTGGTCGTCCGCCGAGCTGAATGTGCGTGCCCGTCTTGGCTGGTCAACACGACTGATGGTGCGTCCAAGCGCGCAGGCCCGCTCACCCGGATCTTTCGACGTCAGACGCGGAGCGAACGCCGTCGCACCCACACGGTGGTGATCGAGCCGTGGCCTTGGCGGACTTCGCTTTTGTCGCTGCTAGCCGGGCACCTCCCCGTCAGCGACAATCCGTTACCGCTGCGACAGTCGAGGCATACGTGTCGGTGGTCAACAATCTGGTGGGGCTGTTGGGGCCCAAGAGCACGAAACGCCCGGTTTGTCGCTCAGAGGCGGACGCACGCACACACCCACTCCCCGCCGGGGCTGGTGTGGCCGCTGGGGCAGCAGTGCCGACGGGAACGGACCGGCGCGCGGAAGTCGGTGCGGGATGGTGCGGGATGGTGCGGGCCTGACGCTGGTTCGCGCGCGGCACCCGGCCCGGACGTCGCCTTACTCACAAACGCGGCGCGTCACCTCTTGACGGACGGGCCCAAACGGGCCAGTCTGTTGGGCAGCATGAGTGCACGGGTAGGACAGGACGCCAGCCAGCGCCGAGATATCCCTGTGCACGGCGGTTGAGGAATGCGCGGTCCTGCGCTATTGTTGGACGTTGCGCTGGCTACCTCCTGCCCACCTCACCTGCACCCGACACCGTGGTCCTAGCCTGAGCCTTATTTGCGCGCTCAGCGATTGTGTGCGTGCGTGAGATCCGGACAGTTCGTCCGCCAGCCGAACCGACGCAGATATCGCGGCGACCCGAGTCCGCTGGCTCGCTAGTCGCATGAGGTGCTGGAAGGATGCATCTTGGCAGTCTCCCGCCAGAGCAAGTCCGCTGAAACTACTAGCTCCAATTCCTCCGTACCCGGAGCCCCTAACCGCATTTCCTTCGCCAAGCTCCGTGAACCGCTCGAGGTTCCCGGCCTGCTCGACGTGCAGACCGACTCGTTCCAGTGGCTGATCGGCGCCCCGCAGTGGCGGGAAAAGGCGACCGCCCGCGGCGACAGCCAACCGGTCGGCGGCCTGGAAGAGGTGCTCGCCGAGCTGTCCCCGATCGAGGACTTCTCCGGCTCGATGTCGCTGTCGTTCTCCGACCCCCGCTTCGACGAGGTCAAGGCCCCGGTCGACGAGTGCCGCGACAAGGACATGACCTACGCGGCCCCGCTGTTCGTCACCGCGGAGTTCATCAACAACAACACCGGCGAGATCAAGAGCCAGACGGTGTTCATGGGTGACTTCCCGATGATGACCGAGAAGGGCACCTTCATCATCAACGGCACCGAGCGTGTCGTCGTCTCCCAGCTGGTGCGCTCGCCCGGCGTCTACTTCGACGAGAGCATCGACAAGTCCACCGAGAAGACGCTGCACTCGGTCAAGGTGATCCCGGGCCGCGGCGCCTGGCTGGAGTTCGACGTCGACAAGCGCGACACCGTCGGCGTCCGCATCGACCGCAAGCGCCGCCAGCCGGTCACCGTGCTGCTCAAGGCGCTGGGCTGGACCAGCGAGCAGATCTCCGAGCGGTTCGGTTTCTCCGAGATCATGATGTCGACGCTGGAGAAGGACAATACTGCCAACACCGACGAGGCGCTGCTTGACATCTACCGCAAGCTGCGCCCGGGCGAACCGCCGACCAAGGAGTCCGCGCAGACCCTGCTGGAGAACCTGTTCTTCAAGGACAAGCGCTACGACCTGGCCCGGGTGGGTCGCTACAAGGTCAACAAGAAGCTGGGTCTGCCGCCGGCCGAGACCAACTCGACCACGCTGACCGAAGAGGACATCGTCGCCACCATCGAGTACCTGGTCCGCCTCCACGAGGGCCAGACCACGATGACGGTGCCCGGCGGCACCGAGGTGCCCGTCGAGGTCGACGACATCGACCACTTCGGCAACCGGCGGCTGCGCACGGTGGGTGAGCTGATCCAGAACCAGATCCGGGTCGGGCTGTCCCGGATGGAGCGGGTGGTCCGCGAGCGGATGACCACCCAGGACGTCGAGGCCATCACGCCGCAGACGCTGATCAACATCCGCCCGGTGGTCGCGGCCATCAAGGAGTTCTTCGGCACCAGCCAGCTGTCCCAGTTCATGGACCAGAACAACCCGCTGTCGGGGCTGACCCACAAGCGTCGGCTGTCGGCGCTGGGTCCCGGTGGTCTGTCCCGGGAGCGCGCCGGCCTGGAGGTCCGTGACGTGCACCCGAGCCACTACGGCCGGATGTGTCCGATCGAGACCCCGGAAGGCCCCAACATCGGTCTGATCGGGTCGCTGTCGGTGTACGCCCGGGTCAACCCGTTCGGGTTCATCGAGACCCCGTACCGCAAGGTCGTCGACGGGGTGGTCACCGACGAGATCGTCTACCTGACCGCCGACGAGGAGGACCGCCACGTGGTGGCGCAGGCCAACTCGCCGATCGACGACGACGGCCGGTTCACCGAGGCCCGGGTGCTGGTGCGCCGGAAGGCCGGCGAGGTCGAATACGTGTCCTCGTCCGAGGTGGACTACATGGACGTGTCGCCGCGCCAGATGGTGTCGGTGGCCACCGCGATGATCCCGTTCCTCGAGCACGACGACGCCAACCGTGCCCTGATGGGCGCCAACATGCAGCGCCAGGCGGTTCCGCTGGTGCGCAGCGAGGCGCCGCTGGTGGGCACCGGGATGGAGCTGCGCGCCGCGATCGACGCCGGCGACGTCGTCGTCGCCGACAAGGCCGGCGTCATCGAGGAGGTGTCCGCCGACTACGTCACGGTGATGGCCGACGACGGCACCCGGCAGACCTACCGGATGCGCAAGTTCGCCCGCTCCAACCACGGCACCTGCGCCAACCAGCGTCCGATCGTGGACACCGGGCAGCGCGTCGAGGCCGGCCAGGTCATCGCCGACGGGCCGTGCACCGAGAACGGTGAGATGGCGCTCGGCAAGAACCTGCTGGTGGCGGTCATGCCGTGGGAGGGCCACAACTACGAGGACGCCATCATCCTGTCCAACCGCCTGGTGGAGGAGGACGTGCTGACCTCGATCCACATCGAGGAGCACGAGATCGACGCCCGCGACACCAAGCTGGGCGCCGAGGAGATCACCCGGGACATCCCGAACGTCTCCGATGAGGTGCTGGCCGACCTCGACGAGCGCGGCATCGTGCGCATCGGCGCCGAGGTCCGCGACGGCGACATCCTGGTCGGCAAGGTCACCCCGAAGGGGGAGACCGAGCTGACCCCCGAGGAGCGGCTGCTGCGGGCGATCTTCGGTGAGAAGGCCCGCGAGGTCCGCGACACCTCGCTGAAGGTGCCGCACGGCGAGTCCGGCAAGGTGATCGGCATCCGGGTGTTCTCCCGCGAGGACGACGACGAGCTGCCGGCCGGGGTCAACGAGCTGGTCCGGGTGTACGTGGCTCAGAAGCGCAAGATCTCCGACGGTGACAAGCTGGCCGGCCGGCACGGCAACAAGGGTGTGATCGGCAAGATCCTGCCGGTCGAGGACATGCCGTTCCTGCCGGACGGCACCCCGGTCGACATCATCCTGAACACCCACGGGGTGCCGCGACGGATGAACATCGGCCAGATCCTGGAAACCCACCTGGCTGGATCGCCAAGACCGGCTGGAAGATCGATGGCCAGCCCGACTGGGCGGAGCGGTTGCCGAAGGAGCTGCTGGAGTCGACGCCGGAGTCGCTGGTGTCCACGCCGGTGTTCGACGGCGCCCGCGAGGAGGAACTGCAGGGGCTGCTGTCCTCCACGCTGCCCAGCCGCGACGGCGAGGTGCTGGTCGACGGCGACGGCAAGGCGCGGCTGTTCGACGGCCGCTCCGGCGAGCCGTTCCCGTACCCGGTGACCGTCGGCTACATGTACATCATGAAGCTGCACCACCTGGTCGACGACAAGATCCACGCCCGGTCCACCGGCCCGTACTCGATGATCACCCAGCAGCCGCTGGGCGGTAAGGCGCAGTTCGGTGGCCAGCGGTTCGGGGAGATGGAGTGCTGGGCCATGCAGGCCTACGGCGCGGCGTACACGCTGCAGGAGCTGCTGACCATCAAGTCCGACGACACCGTCGGGCGGGTCAAGGTCTACGAGGCGATCGTCAAGGGCGAGAACATCCCCGAGCCGGGCATCCCCGAGTCGTTCAAGGTGCTGCTCAAGGAGCTGCAGTCGCTGTGCCTCAACGTTGAGGTGCTGTCCAGTGACGGCGCGGCGATCGAGCTGCGTGAGGGCGAGGACGAGGACCTGGAGCGCGCCGCGGCGAACCTGGGTATCAACTTGTCCCGCAACGAATCCGCCTCTGTCGAGGATTTGGCCTAATTTGTTTTCTAGTCCCGCAAGGGGAAAGGGAGTTACGTGTTAGACGTCAACTTCTTCGATGAACTCCGCATCGGCCTGGCCACCGCCGAGGACATTCGGCAGTGGTCCTACGGCGAGGTCAAGAAGCCGGAGACCATCAACTACCGCACGCTCAAGCCGGAGAAGGACGGCCTGTTCTGCGAGAAGATCTTCGGGCCGACCCGCGACTGGGAGTGCTACTGCGGTAAGTACAAGCGGGTCCGGTTCAAGGGCATCATCTGTGAGCGCTGCGGCGTCGAGGTGACCCGGGCCAAGGTGCGTCGTGAGCGGATGGGCCACATCGAGCTGGCCGCGCCGGTCACCCACATCTGGTACTTCAAGGGCGTGCCGAGCCGGCTGGGCTACCTGCTGGACCTGGCGCCCAAGGATCTCGAGAAGATCATCTACTTCGCCGCCTACGTGATCACCGCGGTCGACGACGAGATGCGGCACAACGAGCTGTCCACGCTCGAGGCCGAGATGGTCGTCGAGAAGAAGGCGGTGGAGGACCAGCGCGACGCCGACCTGGAGGCCCGGGCCCAAAAGCTGGAGGCCGACATGGCCGAGCTGGAGGCCGAGGGCGCCAAAGCCGATGTGCGGCGCAAGGTTCGCGACGGCGGTGAGCGGGAGATGCGCCAGATCCGCGACCGCGCCCAGCGCGAGCTGGACCGGCTGGAGGACATCTGGAACACCTTCACCAAGCTGGCCCCCAAGCAGCTGATCGTCGACGAGAACCTGTACCGGGAGCTGGTCGACCGCTACGGCGAGTACTTCACCGGGGCGATGGGCGCGGAGTCGATCCAGAAGCTGATCGAGAACTTCGACATCGATGCCGAAGCCGACTCGCTGCGCGAGGTCATCCGCAACGGCAAGGGCCAGAAGAAGCTTCGCGCGTTGAAGCGGCTGAAGGTGGTGGCGGCGTTCCAGCAGTCGGGCAACTCGCCGATGGGCATGGTGCTCGACGCGGTGCCGGTGATCCCGCCGGAGCTGCGTCCGATGGTGCAGCTCGACGGTGGCCGGTTCGCCACCTCCGACCTCAACGACCTGTACCGCCGGGTGATCAACCGCAACAACCGGCTGAAGCGACTGATCGACCTGGGTGCGCCCGAGATCATCGTCAACAACGAGAAGCGGATGCTGCAGGAGTCCGTGGACGCGCTGTTCGACAACGGCCGTCGCGGCCGCCCGGTCACCGGGCCGGGTAACCGTCCGCTGAAGTCGCTTAGCGATCTCTTGAAGGGTAAGCAGGGCCGGTTCCGGCAGAACCTGCTCGGTAAGCGTGTCGACTACTCGGGCCGTTCGGTCATCGTGGTCGGTCCGCAGCTCAAGCTGCACCAGTGCGGTCTGCCCAAGCTGATGGCGCTCGAGCTGTTCAAGCCGTTCGTGATGAAGCGGCTGGTCGACCTCAACCACGCGCAGAACATCAAGAGCGCCAAGCGGATGGTGGAGCGGCAGCGCCCGCAGGTGTGGGACGTCCTCGAAGAGGTCATCGCCGAGCACCCGGTGCTGCTGAACCGGGCGCCGACCCTGCACCGGCTGGGTATCCAGGCCTTCGAGCCGCAGCTGGTGGAGGGCAAGGCCATTCAGCTGCACCCGCTGGTGTGTGAGGCGTTCAACGCCGACTTCGACGGTGACCAGATGGCGGTGCACCTGCCGCTTTCGGCGGAGGCGCAGGCCGAGGCCCGCATCCTGATGCTGTCTTCCAACAACATCCTGTCGCCGGCCTCGGGTCGCCCGCTGGCCATGCCGCGGCTGGACATGGTGACCGGGTTGTACTACCTGACCACCGAGGTGCCCGGCGACACCGGCGAGTACGTGGCCGCCGCCAAGGACCGCCCGGAGTCCGGGGTGTACGCCTCGCCGGCTGAGGCGATCATGGCGATGGACCGCGGCGCGCTTTCCGTGCGGGCCAAGATCAAGGTGCGGTTGAGCCAGCTGCGCCCGCCCGCCGAGCTGGAGACCGAGCTGTTCGGTGTCAACGGCTGGCGGCCGGGGGACTCCTGGGTGGCCGAAACCACCTTGGGCCGGGTGATGTTCAACGAGTTGCTGCCGATGGGCTACCCGTTCGTGAACAAGCAGATGCACAAGAAGGTGCAGGCCACCATCATCAACGATCTGGCCGAGCGCTACCCGATGATCGTGGTCGCCCAGACCGTCGACAAGCTCAAGGACGCCGGCTTCTACTGGGCCACCCGGTCCGGGGTGACGGTGTCGATGGCCGATGTGCTGGTGCCGCCGCGCAAGAAGGAGATCCTCGACGCCTACGAGGAGCGCGCCGACAAGGTCGAAAAGCAGTTCCAGCGTGGTGCGCTCAACCACGACGAGCGCAACGAGGCGCTGGTGGAGATCTGGAAGGAAGCCACCGAAGAGGTCGGTCAGGCGCTGCGGGACCACTACCCGGCCGACAACCCGATCATCACGATCGTGGAGTCCGGCGCCACCGGTAACTTCACCCAAACCCGGACGCTGGCCGGGATGAAGGGTCTGGTGACCAACCCCAAGGGTGAGTTCATCCCGCGGCCGATCAAGTCCTCGTTCCGTGAGGGCCTGACGGTGTTGGAGTACTTCATCAACACCCACGGCGCCCGGAAGGGTCTGGCGGACACCGCGTTGCGTACCGCCGACTCGGGGTACCTGACCCGTCGTCTGGTCGACGTGTCCCAGGACGTGATCGTGCGCGAGCACGACTGCGGCACCGAGCGCGGCATCATCGTCGAGTTGGCCGAACGTCAGCCCGACGGCACCCTGATCCGCGACCCGTTCATCGAAACCTCGGCGTACGCGCGGACATTGGCCACCGATGCGGCCGATGAGAAGGGCAACGTGATCGTCGAGCGCGGCCACGACCTGGGCGACCCGGCGATCGAGGCGCTGCTGGTGGCCGGCATCACGTCGGTCAAGGTGCGGTCGGTGCTGACCTGCACCACCGGCACCGGGGTGTGCGCGACCTGCTACGGCCGGTCGATGGCCACCGGCAAGCTGGTCGACATCGGTGAGGCCGTCGGTATCGTCGCCGCGCAGTCCATCGGTGAGCCCGGCACCCAGCTGACCATGCGTACCTTCCACCAGGGTGGTGTCGGTGAGGACATCACCGGTGGTCTGCCCCGGGTGCAGGAGCTGTTTGAGGCTCGGGTGCCGCGCGGCAAGGCGCCGATCGCCGACGTGTCCGGCCGGGTCCGGCTGGAGGAGGGCGAGAAGTTCTACAAGATCACCATCGTCCCGGACGACGGCGGCGAGGAAGTGGTCTACGACAAGCTCTCCAAGCGTCAGCGGCTGCGGGTGTTCAAGCACGACGACGGGACCGAGCGGCTGCTGACCGACGGCGACCACGTCGAGGTGGGCCAGCAGCTGATGGAAGGCTCCGCCGACCCGCACGAGGTGCTGCGCGTGCAGGGCCCCCGCGAGGTGCAGATCCACCTCGTCAAGGAGGTCCAGCAGGTCTACCGGGCGCAGGGTGTGTCGATCCACGACAAGCACATCGAGGTGATCGTCCGGCAGATGCTGCGCCGGGTGACCATCATCGATTCGGGCTCCACCGAGTTCCTGCCCGGCTCGCTGACCGAGCGCGCCGAGTTCGAGGCCGAGAACCGTCGGGTGGTGGCCGAGGGCGGCGAGCCCGCCGCCGGTCGCCCGGTGCTGATGGGGATCACCAAGGCGTCGCTGGCCACCGACTCGTGGCTGAGTGCGGCGTCGTTCCAGGAGACCACCCGCGTGCTGACCGATGCGGCGATCAACTGCCGCAGCGACCGGCTGCAGGGTCTGAAGGAGAACGTGATCATCGGTAAGTTGATCCCGGCCGGGACCGGGATCAACCGGTACCGCAACATCCAGGTGCAGCCGACCGAGGAGGCCCGGGCCGCCGCGTACACGATCCCGTCCTACGAGGATCAGTACTACAGCCCGGACTTCGGCCAGGCCACCGGTGCCGCGGTGCCGTTGGACGACTACGGCTACTCCGACTACCGGTAGGGGTCCCTTCCCTTCCGCGAGCAGACGCAAAAGCCCCCATTTCCTGCGGAAATGAGGGGCTTTTGCGTCTGCTCACCACACCATCCCCAGCACTGACTTTCGGTCTGGCCGCCACTGAGCCAGCATTCCGTGCATGTTCGTCGACGGGGTGGCCACACGGCAGCAACTGCTCACCGTGATGAGCCGCAACCGGCTGGCCCGACTGGTGAAGTCGGGTCGGCTCATCCGCGTCTGCCACGGCGTTTACGCATTACGCGAGCCCGACGTGCTGAGCACGCTGGCCGCGCTGGAGCTGATGGCCGGGCAGCGGCTGGTGGCCTGCATGGGCACCGCGGCGGCGTTGTACGGCTTCGACACCGAGAACACGGCGCGGGTACACGTGCTTGATCCGGGCGTGCGGATGCGCCCGTCACCGGGCCTGTTGGTGCACCAGCGGATCGGCGCGCCGCTGCGCCGTGTCGAGGGGCGACTGGCGACGGCGCCGGCGTGGACAGCGATCGAGCTCGCCCGGACGCTGCGTCGACCGCGCGCGCTGGCGACGCTGGATGCTGCACTGCACGTCGGGGCGTGTACGACGACCGAACTGCATGCCGCGATCCGCGAACAGAAGGGCCGGCGCGGCATCGTCAAGGTACGGGAATTGATCGAGTACGCCGACGGCCGTGCCGAGTCGCCGATGGAGAGTGAGGCACGGCTGGTGTTCATCGACGGCCGGTTGCCCATGCCGGAGCTGCAGTACACCATCGTGGACCGTTACGGCAGGGTCTGGCGGGTGGATTTCGCCTGGCCGGACGCGAAGGTCGTCGCCGAATACGACAGCCTGGCATGGCATATGAGCCGTGACGGGCTGTTGCATGACCGGCTGAAAACCGCTCGACTGCAGGAATGCGGGTGGACCAGCGTGCCGATGACCATCGACGATATCCGCCGCGATCCGGTCGGTTTACTGGCACGCCTCAACACCCACCTGGACCGGCCGCGCCTGGTAGGGTAAGCCCGCCGAGCAGACGCAGAAGCCCCGGTTGCGGACCGGGACGGCTTTGCGTCTGCTCGCGAGGGATAAGGTGGGGGCTATGCTCATCGGTTCGCATGTCAGTCCGGCCGATCCGCTGGCCGCCGCCGCGGCCGACGGCGCCGACGCGGTGCAGATCTTCCTGGGCAATCCGCAAAGCTGGAAGGCCCCCAAACCGCGCGACGACGCCGCCGTGCTGCGCGCGTCGGACCTGCCGATCTACGTGCACGCGCCGTATTTGATCAACGTTGCCTCGGCCAATAACCGGGTGCGCATCCCGTCGCGCAAGATCCTGCAGCAGACCTGCGACGCCGCCGCCGACATCGGGGCCGCCGCGGTGATCGTGCACGGCGGCCACGTCACCGCCGACGACGACGTGGCGGCCGGCTTCGGGCGCTGGCGCAAGGCCCTCGACCAGCTGGAGTCCGACGTCCCGGTGTACCTGGAGAACACCGCCGGCGGTGACCACGCGATGGCGCGCCGCTTCGACACCATCGCCGGGTTGTGGGACCAGATCGGGGACACCGGCATCGGTTTTTGCCTGGACACCTGCCACACCTGGGCCGCCGGTGAGGCGCTGCTGGACGCGGTGGACCGGATCAAGGCCATCACCGGCCGCATCGATTTGGTGCACTGCAACGACTCCAAGGACGCCGCCGGCTCCGGCCGGGACCGGCACGCCAATTTCGGTACCGGGCAGATCGATCCGCAACTGCTGGTCGCGGTCGTCACCGCCGCCGACGCCCCGGTGATCTGCGAAACCGCCGAGGAGGGCCGCAAGGACGACATCGCGTTCCTGCGCGAACACGTCCGCTAGCGAAAGCCGCGCCGCAAGAAATCCAGCAGGCGGCGACACGCGGGGGTGACCGCGGTGGGCCCCCAGGCCAGGGCGATCTCGCGCCGATAGGTATCCGGGGTGAGCGGGATTTCGGTGGTATGCGGGGTGCGCCGCTCGTGGTGCGGCAACAGTGCGATACCCAGGCCGCGGCCGATCAGCTCCCGGATGGTGGCGAACTCGGTGATCTCCACGGCGATCTGCGGGCGGAAACCCGCGGCGTTGCACCAGGTTTCGGTCGCCTGCCGCAGGTCGTAGCTGGTCGGGTTGGCGATGAACGCCTCGGTGCGCAGTTCGTCGAGCCGCAGCCGCCGCCGCGACGCGAGCCGGTGATCGGCGGGCAGCACGACCCGGATCGGCTGGGTCCCGATGACGGTGTGCCGCACCGTGTCCGGCGGCGGGATCACCACCGCCACATCGAGGGTGCCGGCGGCGAGGTCGGCGGTCAGCTCCGAGCCGTGGGCCTGTTTGACCGCCAGCCGGATCCCCGGCGCGCGGCGGTGAAACTCCGCGATCAGGGTCGGTATCTGCCCGGTCCCCATCGTGAGCGGGAAACCGAACCGCACGGCGCCGTGGTCGGGGTCGGCCTCCCCGGCGAT
>PPEA01000476.1 GCA_002967005.1 Mycobacterium talmoniae | reverse complement strand
CCACGGCCTGCACGCCGCCCCGTGGGCCGACGACCGGCCCGGCGCGCACGTGGTGCGCGCCGCCAAGACCAGCGTGTGGACCGCCGAACCCGGGCACATGTGCCCGATCTCCATGACGTATGCCGTCGTCCCGGCGCTGCGCTACAACCCGGAGCTGGCCGCGGTCTACGAGCCGCTGCTCACCAGCCGGGCCTACGACCCCGAGCTGAAGGTGCCCACCACCAAAGCCGGGATCACCGCGGGCATGTCGATGACCGAAAAGCAGGGCGGCTCCGATGTGCGGGCCGGCACCACCGCGGCGGTGCCCAACGCGGACGGCAGCTACTCGCTGACCGGGCACAAGTGGTTCACCTCCGCGCCGATGTGCGACATCTTCCTGGTGCTGGCGCAGGCGCCCGGCGGGCTGAGCTGCTTTTTGCTGCCGCGGGTGCTGCCCGACGGCACCCGCAACCGAATGTTCTTGCAGCGGCTCAAAGACAAGCTCGGCAACCACGCCAACGCCTCCTCGGAGGTCGAGTACGACGGTGCCCTCGCCTGGCTGGTCGGTGAGGAGGGCCGCGGGGTGGCCACCATCATCGAGATGGTGAACCTGACCCGGCTGGACTGCACGCTGGGCAGCGCCACCAGCATGCGTTCCGGGCTGACCCGCGCCATCTACCACACCCAGCACCGAAAAGCCTTCGGCGAGTATCTGATCGACCAACCGCTGATGCGTAACGTGCTGGCCGACCTGGCGGTGGAGGCCGAGGCCGCCACCATGGTGGCGATGCGGATGGCCGGGGCCACCGACGCCGCGACCCGCGGTGACGAACGCGAGGGGCTGCTGCGCCGCATCGGGCTGGCGGCCGCCAAGTACTGGGTGTGCAAACGGTCCACCCCGCACGCCGCCGAGGCGCTGGAATGCCTGGGCGGCAACGGCTACATCGAGGACTCGCTGATGCCCCGGCTGTACCGGGAGGCGCCGCTGATGGGCATCTGGGAAGGCTCCGGCAACGTCAGCGCACTGGATACCTTGCGCGCCATGGCGACCCGACCCGAATCCGTCGAGACGCTGTTCGACGAGCTGGGTCAGACCGCCGGTCAGGACCGCCGGCTGGACGCCCATGTCGCCAAGCTGCGGCCGCAGCTGGACGACCTGGACACCATCCAGTACCGGGCCCGCCAGATCGCCGAGAACATCTGCCTGGCGCTGCAGGGCTCGCTGCTGGTGCGGCACGGCCACCCCGCGGTTGCCGAGGCGTTTTTGGCCACCCGGCTGGACGGCAACTGGGGCGGGGCGTTCGGCACGCTGCCCACCGGGCTGGACGTGGCGTCGATCCTGGAACGGGCGCTGGTCAAGGGATGACGCGCCAATGACCCACGCGATCAGGCCGGTCGACTTCGACAACCTCAAAACGATGACCTATGAGGTCACCGACCGAGTCGCCCGGATCACCTTCAACCGGCCCGAGAAGGGCAACGCGATCATCGCCGACACCCCGCTGGAGCTGTCCGCGCTCGTCGAACGCGCCGACCTGGACCCCAATGTGCACGTGATCCTGGTGTCGGGCCGCGGCGAAGGCTTTTGCGCCGGTTTCGATCTGTCCGCCTACGCCGAAGGGTCGTCGTCGGCCGGGGGTGGCAGCACCTACAAGGGCACCGTGCTGGACGGCAAAACCCAGGCGGTCAACCACCTGCCCAACCAGCCGTGGGACCCGATGATCGACTACCAGATGATGAGCCGGTTCGTGCGCGGCTTCTCGTCGCTGATGCACGCCGACAAGCCGACCGTCGTCAAGATCCACGGCTACTGCGTGGCCGGCGGCACCGACATCGCGCTGCACGCCGACCAGGTGATCGCCGCCGCCGACGCCAAGATCGGCTACCCACCCACCCGGGTGTGGGGGGTGCCCGCCGCCGGCCTGTGGGCGCACCGGCTCGGCGACCAACGCGCCAAACGGCTGCTTTTGACCGGGGATTGCATCACCGGCGCGCAGGCCGCCGAATGGGGGCTGGCCGTGGAGGCCCCGGACCCGGCCGATCTGGACGAGCGCACCGAACGGCTGGTCGAGCGGATCGCGGCGATGCCGGTCAACCAGCTGATCATGGTCAAGCTGGCGCTCAATTCGGCGTTGCTGGCCCAGGGGGTGGCCACCAGCCAGATGGTGTCCACCGTGTTCGACGGCGTCGCCCGGCACACCCCCGAGGGGCACGCGTTCGTCGCCGACGCGGTGCAGCACGGCTTCCGGGACGCGGTGCGCCACCGCGACGAGCCGTTCGGCGACTACGGCCGCCAAGCCTCCCAGGTGTAGCTGTGTCGCAGCCGCTGGCCCGCATGACCGCCCGCTCGGTGGTGCTGTCGGTGCTGCTCGGCGCCAACCCGGCCTGGGCCAGCGCGGCCGAACTGGTCCGGCTGACCGCCGACTTCGGCATCAAGGAGTCGACGCTGCGGGTGGCGCTGACCCGGATGGTCGGCGCCGGTGACCTAATCCGATCCGCCGACGGCTACCGGCTCTCGGAGCGACTGCTCGCCCGGCAACGCCGCCAGGACGACGCCATGCGCCCGTGCACCCGGGACTGGAGCGGGCACTGGACCACGCTGGTGATCACCAGCGTCGGCACCGACGCCCGCACCCGCTCAGCGCTGCGCACCGCCCTGCAGCACAAGCGCTTTGCCGAACTGCGCGAAGGCGTGTGGATGCGCCCGGACAACCTCGACATCGCGCTGGAACCCGATGTCCGGGCCCGGTTGCGGGTATTGACCGCCCGCGACGATGCGCCGGCCGAGCTGGCCGGGCAGCTCTGGGACCTGCCGGGCTGGGCGCGCGCCGGCG
>PPEA01000475.1 GCA_002967005.1 Mycobacterium talmoniae | reverse complement strand
TCAACTGGCCGCGCTGCCGCAGCAGTGCCTGCGGTCGGACCGGATGTCGCAGCTGCACCAGTGGGGGATGCCCGAATCCGAGGCGATGGACTACGAATTCGCGAGCCTGTCCCGGGTCGCGACCGAATCCCTGGCCGGGGCACAGCGGTTCGCCGCCGGCGCCGGCCGGCACGGCACCCCGGCCTGACACCGCGGCTGCCCCGGCACACCCGGCTCGACGCCGAACGTGCGGCTATGGCGGAGATTCCGCGGTTTTTCCGCCCTCAGCGCACGTTCGGCGCAAGGAAGCCCACAGATCAGCCCTTGTTGACGGTGTTACCCGACCCGTGGTCGTCGACCTTCGGGTCGCCGTCCTTGTAGGTGACGGTGTTGTTCATCCCGACGACGGTCAGCGACTCGTCGACCTTGTCGATGGTGATCTTGTTGTCGGCGCCGGCGACCCGCACCGTCTTACAGCTGCCCTTGACGGTCAGGGTGTTGTTGGAACCCCCCACGTCCAGGGTCTTGCCGTCGGCGCAATCCAACTCGGCGGTGGTGCCGAACGAGCCGTAGTTGAGCGTGTCGCCGATCTCGAATTGGGCCGTCGTCTTCTTCGACGAGCTGCCGCCCGAGGTCTCCGGGTTGGTGGTCTTGGAACCGCCGCAACCGGCCAGGCCGATGACGGCCGCGACAACACCGACGGCGATCACCGGGACATGGGTGCGCATCCGTTTGTCCTCCTTGCTCGATGGTTAGGTCGGAACCCGCATGATCCGGTTGGTCATGGCCAGCTGGCGGCCGATGTCGGCGATGTACGGGTCACCATTGTGGTAATACACCGTCTGGTCGTAGCCGTACACGGTGATGTCGTTGACGACGGTGTCGGCGATGACGACGTTGGACGAGCCTTGGGTGGTCACCGCCCAGCAGGTCCCCAGCGCGGTGATGACGTTCTGCGAGCCGTTGATGAGCAGCGTGGAGTCGTTGCAGTCCAGCGTCTGCACAATGCCCTGCCCGACGATGTGGGTATCACCATTTTTGGCATGCGCGGTGGGGGTGCCGACGGGCAGCGACGGGATGGCCACCGCACCGACGGTCAGCGCCGCGCCCAGCGTCTTCCATTTCACGCCTGTGCCCCTCTCGTGATCCGTTCGGTGGGAGCCTACGTCCATCGGTGCGGGCGCGGACGACTTCACCCGAGGAATCCTGCGCCCCGCGCCGGGGTCCGCGTCGGTTGCCGCACGGGACCGCCGCGTCAACTAGAGTTCTTCGTCGATCGACCGTCCGGTCATCGCAACCGAAGGGCGACCGCCATGACAGCACGGCCAGAACCGCAGCCAGCGGGCGGCCGCTCGCGCGTGGGCGGGAAGGGGCCGGGCCGCTCGGTCAAGTTGAGCCGCGACGCCATCGTCAACGCCGCGCTGACCTTCCTGGACCGGGAAAGCTGGGACGCGCTGACCATCAACGCCCTGGCGACGCAGCTGGGCACCAAGGGCCCGTCGCTGTACAACCACGTGCACAGCCTCGACGACCTGCGGCGCGCGGTGCGGATGCGAGTCATCGACGACATCATCGGGATGCTGAACCGGGTCGGGGAGGGCCGCTCCCGCGACGACGCGGTGTTGGTGATGGCCGGCGCCTACCGCAGCTACGCCCACCACCACCCCGGGCGGTACTCGGCGTTCACCCGGATGCCGCTGGGCGGCGACGACCCCGAATACACCGCCGCGACCCGCGCGGCGGCCGCGCCGGTGATCGCCGTGCTGTCGTCCTACGGGTTGGAAGGCGACGAGGCGTTTTATGCGGCGCTGGAGTTCTGGTCGGCCATGCACGGTTTCGTGCTGCTGGAGATGACCGGCGTGATGGACGGGCTGGACACCGACGCGGTGTTCTCCGACATGGTGCTGCGGCTGGCGACCGGCCTGCAGCACCGCAGCGAGTAACCGCCGCCCCTGACGAATCCGGGGATTTCTGTAAACTCGGTGGGGCATCTGAACCCGGCCCGCGGAGCTGATCACCCATGCCCGAGGAGTTCGAGCTCGAATCCGTCACCCACCTTGCCGTGATCCTGGCCTGGCTGGTCGGCGCCGTCGTCGCCGCGTACCTGCTGGGCTGGGCGGTGTCGTGGGTCCTGCGCCGCCTCGGCCGGCGCAGCGGCCTGATCCACGACCTCGCCGAGCTCACCCGCCGACCGTTTCGCGCGACCCTGATGGTGATCGCGGCGAATCTCGCGGTGGACGCGACGGTCGACCCGGCCCGGTCCTGGCGTCCGTGGATCGATCACCTGCTGCACATCGTGATCATCGGTGTCATCACCTGGCTGGTGGCCAGCCTGCTGCTGGTGGCGGAGCGGCGGGTCATCGCCCGGTTCGGTCAGATGGCCGACGCCGACCGGCGGCGCAGACGGATCCGCACCCAGGTCATGACGCTGCGGCGCCTGGTGATCGCCATCGTCGTGCTGCTCGGCGTCGCCGCGGCCGTGATGACCTTCCCGTCGTTCAGGCAGATCGGCGCCACGATGTTCGCGTCCGCCGGCGTGCTCTCGGTGGTCGCCGGTCTGGCCGCCCAGACCTCGCTGGGCGCGGTGTTCGCCGGGATGCAGATCTCGTTTTCCGACGCGATCCGGGTGGGGGACGTGGTGCTGATCGAAGGCGAGTTCGGCCGCATCGAGGAGATCACGTTGACCTACGTGGTGGTCCAGATCTGGGATCAGCGCCGCCTGGTGCTGCCCACCACGTACTTCACCACGACCCCGTTCGAGAACTGGACCCGCAACGCGACCGACCTGTTCGGCACCGTCGAGTTCGACGTGGACTTCACCGTCCCGATCGATGCGATGCGCGCCGAGTTGGAGCGCCTGTTGGCGCACAGCGATCACTGGGATGGGCAGATCGGCTCGCTGCAGGTGTTCGCTGCCGTCGGCGGATTTCTGCGGGTGCGGGCGCTGATCAGCGCGGCGGATTCCGACGCGCTGTCCGGGTTGCGCTACGTGGTCCGGGAAGGCCTGGTCAAGTGGATGCAGCGGGCCGCACCGGAGGCGCTGCCGCGGTGGCGCGTCGAGCAACCGGATACCCGCGCCGCCGCCGAACTCGCCGCCGCCGGGTACGGTCGGGGAGCCGCCGAATAGCGCCGCGGCCGCTGCTTTGACCTGCCGGAGTGGCGGCGGGTATTGTGGTAGCTCGTGCCTGGCCGCTTGCGGCGCGTTTGGTGACATAAGACGCGCACGCCGGGCCAATTCGCATGTCCAGTGTGCAACGGAGCGAGTCCGTCACCGGCGCATGCGACACACCCGGACGCGGGGTAACGCGGCCGGACATAACTGCAGTACACAGACTTGAAGCCGGATAGAGACGTCCAACGCACAACACAGGAAGCTGGTAGATGCCAACCATTCAGCAGCTGGTCCGCAAGGGTCGCCGCGACAAGATCGCCAAGGTCAAGACCGCGGCCCTCAAGGGCAGCCCGCAGCGTCGGGGCGTGTGCACGCGCGTGTACACCACCACCCCTAAGAAGCCGAACTCGGCGCTTCGGAAGGTTGCGCGTGTCAAGCTGACCAGCCAGGTCGAGGTCACCGCCTACATCCCGGGCGAGGGGCACAACCTGCAGGAGCACTCGATGGTGCTGGTGCGTGGCGGCCGGGTGAAGGACCTGCCCGGTGTGCGGTACAAGATCATCCGCGGCTCGCTGGACACCCAGGGTGTCAAGAACCGCAAGCAGGCTCGCAGCCGTTACGGCGCCAAGAAGGAGAAGAGCTAATGCCGCGCAAGGGGCCCGCGCCGAAGCGTCCGCTGGTCAATGACCCGGTCTACGGATCGCAACTGGTCACCCAGCTGGTCAACAAGGTGCTGCTGCAGGGGAAGAAATCGCTGGCCGAGCGCATTGTGTACGGCGCGCTCGAACAAGCCCGGGACAAGACCGGCACCGACCCGGTGGTGACCCTCAAGCGCGCCATGGACAACGTCAAGCCCTCCCTGGAGGTGCGCAGCCGCCGCGTCGGTGGTGCCACCTACCAGGTGCCGGTCGAGGTGCGGCCCGAGCGCTCCACCACGCTGGCGCTGCGCTGGCTGGTCAGCTTCTCGCGGCAGCGCCGGGAAAAGACGATGGTCGAGCGGCTGGCGAACGAGATCCTCGACGCCAGCAACGGCCTGGGGGCCTCCGTCAAGCGGCGTGAGGACACCCACAAGATGGCCGAGGCGAACCGGGCCTTCGCGCACTACCGCTGGTGATGTCCGTCGCTGGCGGTGCCGGCGACAACCGACCGTGGCCGCCGCCGGCGATAACAGCAACCTAGTAACCGAAAGAGTGGGAAGACTTCTGTGGCACAGAAGGACGTGCTGACCGACCTGAGCAAGGTCCGCAACATCGGCATCATGGCGCACATCGATGCCGGTAAGACGACGACTACCGAGCGGATCCTGTACTACACCGGCGTCAACTACAAGATCGGTGAGACGCACGACGGCGCCTCCACCACCGACTGGATGGAACAGGAGCAGGAGCGCGGGATCACCATCACCTCCGCGGCGGTGACCTGCTTCTGGAACGACAACCAGATCAACATCATCGACACCCCGGGCCACGTCGACTTCACCGTCGAGGTGGAGCGGTCGCTCCGTGTTCTCGACGGCGCGGTCGCGGTGTTCGACGGCAAAGAGGGTGTGGAGCCGCAGTCCGAGCAGGTGTGGCGCCAGGCCGACAAGTACGACGTGCCGCGGATCTGCTTCGTCAACAAGATGGACAAGATCGGCGCCGACTTCTACTTCACCGTGCGCACCATCGAGGAGCGCCTGGGCGCCAAGCCGCTGGTGATCCAGTTGCCGATCGGCGCCGAGAGCGACTTCGAGGGCATCGTCGACCTGGTCGAGATGAACGCCAAGGTGTGGCGCGGCGAGACCAAACTCGGGGAGAAGTACGAGGTCACCGAGATCCCCGCCGAGCTGGCCGAGCAGGCCGAGGACTACCGCAACCAGCTGCTGGAGGCCGTCGCCGAGACCGACGAGGCGCTGCTGGAGAAGTACCTGGGCGGTGAGGAACTGACCGTCGCCGAGATCAAGGGCGCGATCCGCAAGCTGACGGTGGCCTCCGAGCTGTACCCGGTGCTGTGCGGCAGCGCGTTCAAGAACAAGGGCGTGCAGCCGATGCTCGACGCGGTCATCGACTACCTGCCCTCGCCGCTGGACGTCGAGTCCGTGCAGGGTCACGTGCCGGGCAAAGAAGACGAGATCATCACCCGCAAGCCCAGCACCGACGAGCCGTTCTCCGCGCTGGCGTTCAAGATCGCCGTGCACCCGTTCTTCGGCAAGCTGACCTACGTGCGGGTGTACTCCGGCAAGGTCGACTCCGGGGCGCAGGTCATCAACGCGACCAAGGGCAAAAAGGAACGGCTGGGCAAGCTGTTCCAGATGCACGCCAACAAGGAGAACCCCGTCGACACCGCGTCGGCCGGGCACATCTACGCGATGATCGGGCTGAAGGACACCACCACCGGCGACACGCTGTGCGACCCCAACGACCAGATCGTGCTGGAGTCGATGACGTTCCCGGACCCGGTCATCGAGGTGGCGATCGAGCCCAAGACCAAGAGCGACCAGGAGAAGCTGTCGCTGTCGATCCAGAAGCTCGCCGAAGAGGACCCGACCTTCAAGGTGCACCTGGACCAGGAGACCGGCCAGACCGTGATCGGCGGGATGGGTGAGCTGCACCTGGACATCCTGGTGGACCGGATGCGTCGCGAGTTCAAGGTCGAGGCCAACGTCGGTAAGCCGCAGGTGGCCTACAAGGAGACCATCAAGCGCTCGGTGCAAAACGTCGAGTTCACCCACAAGAAGCAGACCGGTGGGTCGGGCCAGTTCGCGAAGGTCATCATCAACCTCGACCCGTTCGTCGGCGAGGAGGGTGCGACCTACGAGTTCGAGAACAAGGTCACCGGTGGCCGGATCCCGCGCGAGTACATCCCGTCGGTGGACGCCGGGGCGCAGGACGCCATGCAGTACGGCGTGCTGGCCGGGTACCCGCTGGTGAACCTGAAGGTCACCCTGCTCGACGGTCAGTACCACGACGTCGACTCGTCCGAGATGGCCTTCAAGATCGCCGGTTCGCAGGCGCTGAAAAAGGCTGCCGCAGCGGCGCAGCCGGTGATCCTGGAACCGATCATGGCCGTCGAGGTCACCACGCCCGAGGACTACATGGGCGACGTGATCGGCGACCTGAACTCCCGCCGTGGCCAGATCCAGGCCATGGAAGAGCGCAGCGGTGCGCGTGTCGTCAAGGCGCACGTGCCGTTGTCGGAGATGTTCGGCTACGTCGGCGACCTTCGGTCGAAGACCCAGGGCCGGGCGAATTACTCGATGGTGTTCGATTCCTACGCCGAGGTTCCGGCGCAGGTCTCGAAGGAGATCATCGCGAAGGCGACGGGCGAGTAGTTCGTCCTGGCCGCTACGGTGGCATAACTGAAAAGATCAACCCTGCTGTAACTCAGCACCTACAGTCCAGGAGGACACACAAGTGGCGAAGGCGAAGTTCGAGCGGACGAAGCCGCACGTCAACATCGGGACCATTGGTCACGTTGACCACGGCAAGACCACACTGACCGCGGCTATCACCAAGGTTTTGCACGACAAGTACCCCGATTTGAACGAGTCGCGCGCATTCGACCAGATCGACAATGCGCCCGAGGAGCGTCAGCGCGGTATCACCATCAACATCTCCCACGTGGAGTACCAGACCGACAAGCGGCACTACGCCCACGTCGACGCCCCGGGGCACGCCGACTACATCAAGAACATGATCACCGGTGCCGCCCAGATGGACGGCGCGATCCTGGTGGTCGCCGCCACCGACGGCCCGATGCCGCAGACCCGCGAGCACGTGCTGCTGGCCCGTCAGGTCGGGGTGCCCTACATCCTGGTCGCGCTGAACAAGTCCGACGCCGTCGACGACGAGGAGCTGCTGGAGCTCGTCGAGATGGAGGTCCGCGAGCTGCTGGGCGCCCAGGAGTTCGACGAGGAGGCCCCGGTCATCCGGGTGTCGGCGCTCAAGGCGCTCGAGGGCGACGAGAAGTGGGTCAAGTCCGTCGAGGAGCTGATGGCCGCGGTCGACGAGTCGATCCCGGACCCGGTCCGCGACACCGACAAGCCGTTCCTGATGCCGGTCGAGGACGTGTTCACCATCACCGGTCGTGGCACCGTGGTCACCGGTCGTGTCGAGCGTGGCGTGATCAACGTCAACGAGGAAGTCGAGATCGTCGGCATCCGCAACGAGACCACCAAGACCACCGTCACCGGTGTGGAGATGTTCCGCAAGCTGCTTGACCAGGGTCAGGCCGGTGACAACGTCGGTCTGCTGCTGCGTGGTATCAAGCGTGAGGACGTCGAGCGCGGCCAGGTCGTGGTCAAGCCCGGCACCACCACCCCGCACACCGAGTTCGAGGGCCAGGCCTACATCCTGTCCAAGGACGAGGGCGGTCGGCACACGCCGTTCTTCACCAACTACCGTCCGCAGTTCTACTTCCGCACCACCGACGTGACCGGTGTGGTGACGCTGCCGGAGGGCACCGAGATGGTGATGCCCGGTGACAACACCGAGATGAGCGTGAAGCTGATCCAGCCCGTCGCCATGGACGAGGGGCTGCGGTTCGCGATCCGTGAGGGCGGCCGCACCGTCGGCGCCGGCCGGGTCACCAAGATCATCAAGTAGTTCGATCGCAACGCAGACGGCGCTCACCCGCACGGGTGGGCGCGTCTGGCGTTTCGGGCGGATGCGGCTGCTGAGATCGACGCGTATACGGCGCAAACCCCCCGATTTTCGGGGCTGAGTGTCAATCCAGACGTCGATTTCAGCGGCACCACCCGACGGCCCGCGACGAGTCAGGGCAGTTGCTAGAACACGTTCCAATTCCGGCTGCTAGCCTGACCGGGTGACCACCAACGGTGCTTTGCAGGGTCGGGTCGCCTTCATTACCGGCGCCGCCCGCGGTCAGGGACGCGCGCACGCGGTGCGGTTGGCGCGCGAGGGCGCCGACATCATCGCCTCCGATATCTGCGCCGCGGTGTCCGACACCATCACCTACCCGGCGGCCACCGCCGACGACCTCGCCGAGACGGTGCGGGCGGTGGAAGCCGAGGGCCGCAAGGTGCTGGCCCGCGAGGTCGACATTCGCGACGACGCGGCGCTGCGGCAACTGGTCTCCGACGGCGTCGAGCAGTTCGGCCGGCTCGACATCCTGGTCGCCAACGCCGGCGTGCTGAGCTGGGGCCGGCTGTGGGAGCTGACCGATGACCAGTGGAACAGCGTCGTCGACGTCAACCTGAGCGGCACCTGGCGCACCGTGCGCGCGGTGCTGCCCGCGATGATCGACGCCGGCAACGGCGGCTCGGTGATCGTGGTCAGTTCGTCGGCCGGGTTGAAGGCCACCCCCGGCAACGGTCACTACGCGGCCACCAAATACGGGTTGGTGGCGCTGACCAACACGCTGGCGCTGGAAGCCGCCGAATTCGGGATCCGGGTCAACTCGATTCACCCGTACTCGGTGGACACCCCGATGATCGAGCCGGACGCCATGATGAAGGTGTTCGCCGAGCACCCGAGCTATGTGCACAGCTTCGCCCCGATGCCGCTGCAGCCGCAGGGCTTCATGACCCCCGACGAGGTGTCCGACGTGGTGGCCTGGCTGGCCGGGGACGGCTCCGGAACCCTGTCCGGAGCCCAGATCCCGGTCGACAAGGGCGTCCTGAAGTACTGACGCCACGCCCGCTTACGAATACAGCTCCAGCGTGCAACACTTCGCCGCGCCCCCACCCTTGAGCAGCTCGGACACGTCCACCCCGATCGGCTCGAAGCCGGCCGCGCGCAGCTGAGCGGCGAAGCCGACCGCGGCGGCCGGGTGGATGACGTGGTAGCCGTCCGAGACCGCGTTGAGCCCAAACACGTTGGCGTCGGCGTCGGCGACCACGATCGCGTCGGGAAACAACTCGGCCAACCGCGCGCGGGCGTCGGCGCCGAACGCCGGCGGATAGTAGGCGATGGTGCTGTCGTCCAGCACCGTCAGCGCGGTGTCCAGGTGGTAGAAGTGCGGGTTGACCAATTCGAGGCTGACCACCGGGATCCCCACGATCTCGGCGACTTCGCCGTGGGCGCGCACATCGGTGCGGAAACCGGTGCCGCCCAACAGCTTTCCGTCCGCCAGCAACAGGTCGCCCTGTCCTTCGTTGACATGCCGGGTGGACACCGGTCGATACCCGTTGGCCACCATCCATTGCCGGTAGGCGTCCGCCTCGCCGGCGCGTTGCGGGTATTTGAACCGGGTGACGATCGCGGTCCGGTCGATGACCAGCCCGCCGTTGGCGGCGTAGACCATATCCGGCAGACCGTCGACGGGCTCCACCACCTCCACGGTGTGGCCCAGCTCCCGGTAGATGTCGTACAGCTGCTTCCACTGGGCCATCGCGACCGCGGCGTCGACGGGCACCGCGGTGTCCATCCACGGGTTGATCTCGTAGCTGACCGCGAAGAACGTGGGCGGGGTCATCACGTAGTGCCGGGCCCGGGGATGCCGTTGCACCCGGTCGCCGCCGGACGCCGCCGCGGCCACCGGGTCGGCGAAGTACGGCATAGGCCCACGATATGGGCGCCGCCAGGCGCAATCAAACACCGACAAACCCCGGCCGGGCGGACGGGTGGTCACCCACGGCCCGCGGCGATCGTGTAGAAACGCCAGGTGACCAGTAGCGCGTTGGGGGACCGACCCACACATGGCATCGTGATCGTCGGCGGGGGGCTGGCAGCCGCCCGCACCGCCGAGCAACTGCGTCGGGCCGACTACCGCGGTCCGCTCACCATCGTCAGCGACGAGGTGCACCTGCCCTACGACCGGCCCCCGCTGTCCAAGGAAGTGCTGCACAGCGGGGTCGACGACACCACGCTCAAACCGCGCGAGTTCTACGACGAGAACGACATCACGCTGCGGCTGGGGTCGGCCGCCACCGGTATTGACACCGCCGCGCAAACCCTGACGCTGGCCGACGGGGCGGTGCTCGGCTACGACGAGCTCGTCATCGCGACCGGGCTGGTGCCGCGGCGCATCCCGGCCTTCCCCGACCTGGACGGCATCCGGGTGCTGCGGTCCTTCGACGAGGGCCTGGCGCTGCGCCGGCACGCGTCG
>PPEA01000474.1 GCA_002967005.1 Mycobacterium talmoniae | reverse complement strand
GGGCGCGGGGTGGCGGTGGTGCTGGTCGAGCCGCAGCCGGCGCCGCTGGCCTCGGTGCTCGGCGAGCAGATCGGCGGGCTGGTGACCCGGCTGCACCGTGCCGAAGGGGTCGACGTGCGCACCGGGGTCGGGGTGTCCGAGGTCCGCGGCCACGACCACGTCGACACCGTGGTGCTGACCGACGGCGCCGAACTGCCCGCCGATCTGGTGGTGGTCGGCATCGGGTCGCGCCCGGCCACCGAATGGCTGGACGGCAGCGGTATCGAGGTCGACAACGGGGTGATCTGCGACGCCGCCGGACGCACCAGCGCCCCCAACGTGTGGGCGCTCGGCGACGTGGCGTCGTGGCGGGACTCGGCCGGACACCAAGTGCGCGTGGAGCATTGGAGCAACGTCGCCGAACAGGCCCGGGTGGTGGTGCCCGCGCTGCTGGGCCAGGACACCGAACCCAAGGTGGTGGTCCCGTACTTCTGGAGCGACCAGTACGACGTCAAGATCCAGTGTCTGGGCGAGCCGCACGCCACCGACACCGTGCACCTGGTGGAGGACGACGGCCGCAAGTTTTTGGCCTACTACGAGCGCGACGGCGTCGTGGTCGGGGTGGTCGGCGGCGGGATGCCGGCCAAGGTGATGAAGACCCGCGCCAAAATCGCCGCCGGCGCCCCGATCTCGGACGTGCTGGGCTAGCCTGCGCCGCGACCGGCTGTCCGGGTGATCGCGGCCGATCCGGGTGTGGGAGACTGCCCGCGACGGGGACAGGACCGGATTCGAGGAGCGGGAGTGGGGTCCAACCAAGATCCACCGGCGGGGGACGACCGGCCTGACGAGGCGACGACACCGGCGGGCGCCGAGCCGCCGGCGTACGCGGAGCAGCCACCGCAGTACCCCTCCGGCGGCAGCATGCGCTTTCAGGACGCCGACAGCACCCAACCCCGCCCGCCCACCGTCGCCGAGGCTGACTCTCATCCCGGCGGGGCTGTCGGTAGGCGGACAGCGGCTAAATTCTACTCACACGTCAACCGCAGGTGCGGGGAGAATGCTGTGATCTACCTGTATCTGCGGTTAGGTCAGCGGCCTGGGCGCCGCACCGTGTGTCCGGCGGTCACCGCAGGGGTCGCCGCGCGGAGATGAACAGACCGCCCGGGGTGAGATCGTCGCTGACCCGGCGGCCGTGCCGCGCCAGCAGTTCCTGCAGGGTCGCCGTCGACGCGTCCCAGCCGTGGTCACCGAGCCAGGCGGCGACGTCGGTGCGCTCCTCGGGGTACCACAGGTCCTCGTAGTCGGGGACCTCGGTGTCGACCAG
>PPEA01000473.1 GCA_002967005.1 Mycobacterium talmoniae | reverse complement strand
CGCCCCGACGTCCTCGACGATCCGGGTCAGCAGCTGCCCGTCACATCGGCGACCCCAACGCCGTGCAGGCGCGGGCCTGCGTGGCGAAGGTGTCCGCCAGGTGGGTGGGGCTCACCGCGACTCCAGCGCATCCAGGCCGGCGGCCACCACGTCGAACGCGTTGCCCAGCGCCTGCGGCAACGATTCGGCTTCGTCGGCCAGCCAGTGCTCGTAGGCGCTGAGCGCCACCCCCAGCATTGTCCAGGCCACCGTCTGCGGCAGCAGGTCGCTGGGCGCCGCCCCGGAGCGCTTCGCGACGAACGCCGCGATCACCTCCCGCCAGCCGGCGTACATCGTCATCGAGTAGGCCTGCAGCTCGGCGGTCTGCAGGATCACCCGCATGCGTTGCCGGTGCCGGGCGGTCTCGGATTCGTCGAAGGTGTTGAACGCCAACAGCGCTGCCCGCAGCGCGGCACCGAGCGGAACGTCGGGGTCGACGGCCTCCAGCAGCTCCCGCAGGTGCTGCAGGTGTGCGTCGAAGTCGCCCCACGGGATCGCATTCTTGGAGGCGTAATACCGGAACAGGCTGCGCCGGGCGATCCCGGCGGCCTGCGCCACGTCGTCGACGCTGACCTCGTCGAAGCCGTGCCGGGCGAACAGGTCGATGGCCACGTCGGTGATGTGGTGCGGCGTGGTGGACCGTCGCCGGCCCACCCGCGCCCCTGGTGCGGTCCCCATCCCGACCCCCTCTTCCGTTTCGGCACTCGATGCCATATTCTTACCCAGATTGTGATCAAGCCAACACCGGTTTGGCGAACTCAGTGTGACGAAAGGCCAGCGCAATGGACCAGAACCAGCAGAACGACACCGCCGCCGAGCTCGTGACCGAGACCCTGGTCGAAGAGGTGTCCATCGACGGGATGTGCGGGGTCTACTGACCGTGACCGCTGCTGCCGCGCCGGCGGGGCCGGGCCCGGGCGGGTTCGACCCCGCCCGCGGCTGGCGGCTGCATCCCCAGGTGGCGCTGCGGCCCGAGCCGTTCGGCGCCCTGCTGTACCACTTCGGCACCCGCAAGCTGTCGTTTCTGAAAAACCGCACCATCGTGGCCGTCGTGCAGTCGCTGGCCGATCACCCCGATATCGGATCCGCCTGTCGCGCAGCGGGAGTCGACGAGTCCGACCAGGGGCCGTACCTGCATGCCCTCGGCGTGCTGGCCGGCTCCCAGATGCTGGTTCCCAGGGAGAACACATGACCTCCGTTGCCCCGGTTCCCCGGCTGATCGAGCAGTTCGAACACGGGCTGGACGCCCCGATCTGCTTGACCTGGGAATTGACCTACGCCTGCAACCTGGCGTGCGTGCACTGCCTGTCGTCGTCGGGCAAACGCGATCCGCGTGAGCTGTCCACCCGACAGTGCAAGGACATCATCGACGAGCTGGAACGCATGCAGGTGTTCTATGTCAACATCGGCGGCGGGGAACCCACTGTGCGCCCGGACTTTTGGGAGTTGGTGGACTACGCCACCGCCCACCACGTCGGGGTGAAGTTCTCCACCAACGGGGTGCGGATCACCCCCGAGGTGGCGGCCCGGCTGGCCGCCAGCGACTACGTCGATGTGCAGATCTCGCTGGACGGCGCGACCGCGGAGGTCAACGACGCGGTCCGCGGCGCCGGTTCGTTCGCGATGGCCACCCGCGCGTTGGAGAACCTGGCCGCCGCCGGGTTCGCCGACGCCAAGATCTCGGTGGTGGTCACCCGGCACAACGTCGACCAGCTCGACGAGTTCGCCGCGCTGGCCCGCCGCTACGGCGCCACCCTGCGGATCACCCGGCTGCGGCCGTCGGGGCGGGGCGCCGACGTGTGGGACGACCTGCACCCCACCGCCGACCAGCAGGTGCAGCTGTATGACTGGCTGGTCGCCAAGGGCGACCGGGTGCTGACCGGGGACTCGTTCTTCCACCTGTCCGGGCTGGGCGAGCCGGGTGCCCTCGCCGGTTTGAACATGTGCGGCGCCGGCCGGGTGGTGTGTTTGATCGACCCGGTGGGCGACGTCTACGCCTGCCCGTTCGCCATCCACGACCGCTTCCTGGCCGGAAACGTGTTGACCGACGGCGGCTTTGACAACGTCTGGAAAAACGCCCCGCTGTTCCGCGAGCTGCGGGAGCCGCAGTCGGCGGGTGCCTGCGGCAGCTGCGGCCACTACGACAGCTGCGCGGCGGCTGCATGGCGGCCAAGTTCTTCACCGGTCTGCCGCTCGATGGCCCCGACCCGGAATGCGTCCAGGGCTACGGCGCCCCGGCGTTGGCCCGCCACCGGGACAAGCCGCGCCCGTCCGGCGACCACTCGCACGCCGGCGCGCGACCGGACCGGTGCCGCTGACCCTGTCCACCCGCCCCCCGGCCCGCCTCTGCAACGAAAGCCCGATCTGATCCATGGCTCGTGACATCTGGTTCGAAACCGTCGCCATCGCCCAACAGCGGGCGAAAAAGCGACTGCCGAAGTCGGCGTACTCCTCGCTGATCTCCGCCAGCGAAAAAGGGGTGACCGTCTCCGACAACGTGGAGGCGTTCAGCGAACTCGGTTTCGCCCCGCACGTGGTCGGGGCGCCGGCCAAACGCGACCTGGCGACAACGGTGATGGGGCAAGAGGTTTCGCTGCCGGTGATCATCTCGCCGACCGGTGTGCAGGCCATCGACCCGGACGGGGAAGTCGCGGTGGCGCGCGCCGCGGCCGCCCGCGGCACCGCCATGGGGTTGTCCTCGTTCGCCAGTAAGCCGATCGAGGACGTCGTCGACGCCAACCCCAAGGTGTTCTTCCAGATCTACTGGCTGGGCGGTCGCGACGCGATCGCCGAGCGGGTGGAGCGGGCCCGCGCGGCCGGGGCGGTCGGGCTGATCGCCACCACCGACTGGACCTTCTCGCACGGGCGCGACTGGGGCAGCCCCAAGATCCCCGAGCAAATGAACCTGCGCACCATGCTGCGGATGGCCCCGGAAGTGCTCACCAAACCGCGCTACCTGTGGAGCTGGGGCAAACATCTGCGCCCACCGGAGCTGCGGGTGCCCAACCAGGGCCGCCGCGGCGAAGCCGGGCCGCCGTTCTTTGACGCCTACGGCGAATGGATGGGGACCCCGCCGCCGACCTGGGAGGACATCGCCTGGCTGCGTGAGCTGTGGGGCGGACCGTTCATGCTGAAAGGCGTGATGCGCGTCGACGACGCCAAACGTGCTGTGGACGCTGGTGTTTCGGCGATCTCGGTGTCGAATCACGGCGGCAACAACCTGGACGGCACACCGGCGGCGATCCGCGCGCTGCCCGCGGTGGCGGCCGCGGTCGGCGATCAGGTCGAGGTGCTGCTGGAC
>PPEA01000472.1 GCA_002967005.1 Mycobacterium talmoniae | reverse complement strand
CAGCTGGCCCGCACGCTGCTCGACGCCACCGTGGCCCACCCGCGGCCGTCCGGGGGACCCTCGCACCGCGACGTCACCGTGGTGATCCCGGTGCGCGACAACAGTTCTGGCCTACAACGCCTGGTGTCCTCGCTGCGCGGGCTGCGGGTCATCGTGGTCGACGACGGATCGGCCACCCCGGTGAGCCAGGATGACTTCGCCCGGCGCCCACTGCGACATCGAGGTGTTGCACCATCGGCAGCCGCGCGGCCCGGCCGCCGCCCGCAACACCGGGCTGGCGGCGTGTCAGACCGATTACGTCGCGTTCCTGGACTCCGATGTGGTGCCGCGCCGCGGCTGGCTGGAGGCGCTGCTCGGGCACTTCTGCGATCCCACCGTCGCGCTGGTGGCGCCGCGCATCGTGAGCCTGACCCACAGCGACCACCTGGTGGCCCGCTACGAAGCCGTGCACTCCTCACTGGACCTGGGCCACCGGGAGGCGCCGGTGGTGCCCTACGGCACGGTGTCCTACGTGCCCAGCGCGGCGATCATCTGCCGCCGGTCCGCGCTGGGCGAGATCGGCGGATTCGACGACACCCTGCAGTCCGGTGAAGACGTCGACCTGTGTTGGCGGCTGGTGGAAGCCGGTGCGCGGCTGCGCTACGAACCGATCGCGCTGGTGGCGCACGACCACCGCACCGTACTGCGGGATTGGTTTGCGCGCAAGGCTTTCTACGGTGGTTCCGCGGCCCCGCTGTCGGCCCGGCACCCCGACAAGACGGCCCCGCTGGTGATCTCCGGGTGGACGCTGGTGCTGTGGGTGCTGATGGCGATCGGCTCGCGGATGGGCTACCTGTTCTCCGCGGCGGTCGCCGCCATGACCGGAAACCGGATCGCCAGCGCCATGCGCGGCCCGGACACCGGCGCCCGGGACGTCGCGGTGGTGACCGCCCGCGGGCTCGGCCTC
>PPEA01000471.1 GCA_002967005.1 Mycobacterium talmoniae | reverse complement strand
CGCCCCGCCCGGCCGCGCCGTGGCCGGGGGTGCGCGATGCCAGCAAAACCGGGCCGTGGTGTCTGCAGGGCAACGGTGGCGTCGCGGATCCGGGGACCAGCGAGGACTGCCTGACCCTCAATGTGTGGACGCCGCCGCTGAACGCGACCGAGAAGCGGCCGGTGATGGTGTGGATCCACGGCGGCGGGTTCGTCAACGGCAGCGGCGACATCTATAACGCCCGCTGGTTGGCCACCCAGGGTGACATCGTCGTGGTCACCATCAACTACCGGTTGGGGGCACTGGGGTTCCTGGCGCACCCGGCCCTCGGCGAGGTGGGCAACTACGGGCTGGCCGACCAGCAGGCCGCGCTGCGCTGGGTCCGGGACAACATCGCCAGCTTCGGCGGCGACCCGACCAAGGTGACGATCGCCGGCGAATCCGCCGGCGGAATGTCGGTCTGCGACCACCTGGTCGCCCCCGGATCGGCCGGACTGTTTAGGGCCGCGATCATCCAGAGCGGGCCGTGTCAGGCGCAGGTCGATGTGCCGACCGCGCAGCGGGTTAGCCAGGACTACGCCGCGGCGGTGGGGTGCGCGGATCCGGGTGCCGCCGGGCCGTGCCTGCGTGCGCTGCCGGCCGGCAAGTTGGCCGAACCGCTGTGGTACGCCCGGTTCGGCAGCGACCGGCTGTCCGGTCCGGTCACCGGGACCCGGGTGCTGCCCGTCGACCCGGTGGCGGTGACCGCTACCGGCGGCGCGGCGAAGGTGCCGGTATTGATCGGCACCAACGCCGACGAATTCACCATGTTCGTGGCGCTGCAATACCTGCGGGAGGGCAAGGAGATCACCGCCGCGGAGTATCCGGGTGTGCTGGCCGACACCTTCGGCGCGGCGATCGGCCCCGCCGTGCTGGCGCACTACCCGCCCGAGCGCTACGGCGGCAGCGTCTCGCTGGCCTACGCGGCCGCCGCGACCGACGACATCTTTTCCTGCCTGGCCGACCGGATGACCGACGGATTCTCCGACAGCGCACCGGCGGTCTACGCCTACGAGTTCGACGACCGGCACGCGCCCGCCCCGGAGATGTATGAGCGGGTGCCGTTCCCGATCGGCGCCAGCCACTCGCTGGAGATGCGCTACCTGTTCGACGTCGGCGGCGCGCCGCCGCTGGACGCCGAGCAGCGGGCGTTGTCGCAGCAGATGATCGCCTACTGGAGCCACTTCGTGACCACCGGTACCCCCAAGGCCGCCGGGGCGCCGGACTGGCCGAAGGCCGGACACGACGGGCCGTGGCTGTCGCTGCGCACCGACGGAAACCGGGTCACTACCAGCTTCGAGGCCGACCATCAATGCCCGTTTTGGGCGGCGGCCCGCGCCCCGCGCTGACGTTCGGCTCGCCGAGTGCGTCACCCCTCGCCGAGTGCGCCGAGATCGACGTTTTCGGGCTAAACGCCGAGTGGAAGTCACCGAAACGTCGATCTCGATGCAGATAGCGGGCGCTGGTGTCCCGTAGGTAATGTGGCGCCACATGGTGCAGCCACCAGCAGCCGATTCGCAATGGCCAGCGCGGATCGACGCCGTTGCCCGGCAGGCCGATCTGGGTGAACATCGAGGGTCCCACCGCTGGACGCTGATCTGGAATAGGCCGCTAATCCTCGCGCTAATACTGCTCGGCGGTGCGGCAATTGGCCTGGTCAGCGTCGGCGCGCCGGCGGCGGCTATTCTTGCCACCATTCCGGCGGTCGTGATCGGCGGCGGATATGCCCTGCACGCGGCGGCCAACCGGGGTGCGCGGCTGGACATCTTTGAGCGCGGTATTACCGTGGTGCAACGGGGCAAATTGCGGGTCGTTCGATACGACGATACGGCGTTGTGGCAGAACATCGTTGACTACCACCACACCCTCGGCTCGCAGCGGAGATACAGCTACCGACTGCGCGACACAAGCGGGGCGAAGTTCACGATCACTGGCAATTTCCAGCAACCCACTGAGTGGGGTCCGACGATCCAACGCGCGGTAACCGACGCGCAATTGCCTGTTGCCTGGGCGGCCATTATGGCTGGACAGCGGTTAGAGTTCGGCCGGATCTGGGTTACCGCACAGCAGGTGGGTACTGGCACGAGCGGCTGGCCGTGGTCGCGGGTAAGCGACATCACCGTCACGAATGGCACGGTAAACGTGCGGTCAGAGGAACGGCCAAAATTGCTGGTCTATGAGGCGGTCCGCCAGATCCCGAATTTCTTCGTGTTTCTGGCGCTAACCGAGCGCCTCCGCGCTGCGCGACCGATAAGTTGACCTGCGGCCTCGCCCGGTGGGCCGAGCCTGCGACTAGGGCGCCGAGCCTGAACCTATGGCGTCGAGCCTGCGGCTAGGGCATCGAGGCTGAACTGAGCGCCTCCAGACTGAGCTGAGAGCGTCGTCCGAGCCGAAGCGGCGCTCTGAGTTCAGTCTGGGCGCCGTGAGTTCAGCCTCGGTGCCGCCAGTTCAGCTTCGACGCGCAGAGTTCAGGGTCGACGCCCTGAGCACAGTGTCGGCGCCGTCACCGCAGACTGGCCGCCGTAAGCCCTACTCGGTCGGGGTCACCCAGGTGGTGATGTCGGCGTGCACCACCTCGACGCCGTCGCGGTCGGTCACGCTGACCGGCACCACCACCTCGACGCCCTCGGCAATCGAACTGAAGTCCGGCGGATCCAGCCGGGCGGTCGCCCGCAGCGAGGTGGTGGCCTTGGCCAGGTACTGCACGGTCATCGCCTTGGGGATCCAGCGGTGGCTGCGCGGCACCGTGGCCTCCATCAGCATCCCCATCGCGACCTCGGCGGCGTTGCAGGAGGCGATCGCGTGCACGGTGTGCAGGTGGTTGTACACGAAGAACCACTTGGGCACCGCCACCTCGGCCAGGCCGGGCTCCATGCGCACCACATGCGGCAGGATCGAGGCGAAGTACGGCACCCGGGCCATCGCCGCGGCCGAGAACAGCAGGGTGCCGCCGGGGCGTCCGGAAAGGCGCTTCCAGGCCTGGTAGGTGCTGGTCGGAGTGGTCATAACCGGCTACCTTACTTGAAAGTAAGATCGCCACGCCGTTGACTCTGCGCCCAGGGCGTCGTCTACTCGTACTTTCGCGCCCTGGATGCAGAGTCAACCGATCGGCCCAGGATTTGGCCGCCACCCCGATCTGGGGCATACTATTCGGGTTGCCTTGCGCCGGGTTCGCGCCTGGCCGGGCATACGACCGGCGCCACACGGCGCGTCCGGTCCCATCCTCGGACAGTGACGAAAATTTTCGGCGCCGACGAGTCGCGGGCGGGCGACACACCCGACCGCGGGGGCCGGTGGACCAGGACAGGTAAACAGCGGCGGCAACATCCAGCGCGGACAGCGCAGGGCAGTAGACCAGCGGGGCCGGACACGGCCCCTAAGCAGGAGCGAGGTAGCAGAAGCGTGGCGGGACAAAAAATCCGCATCAGGCTCAAGGCCTACGACCATGAGGCTATTGACGCGTCGGCGCGCAAGATTGTCGAGACGGTCACCCGCACCGGCGCGTCCGTGGTGGGCCCGGTGCCGCTGCCGACCGAGAAGAACGTGTACTGCGTCATCCGGTCCCCGCATAAGTACAAGGACTCGCGGGAGCACTTCGAGATGCGCACGCACAAGCGGCTGATCGACATCCTCGACCCGACCCCGAAGACCGTTGACGCCCTGATGCGCATCGATCTGCCGGCCAGCGTCGACGTCAACATCCAGTAGGAGCCTGAATAACCATGGCACGTAAAGGCATTTTGGGTACCAAGCTGGGCATGACGCAGGTGTTCGACGAGAACAACAAGGTTGTGCCGGTGACGGTGGTCAAGGCCGGGCCCAACGTGGTGACCCGTATCCGCACCCCCGAGCGCGACGGCTACTCCGCCGTGCAGCTGGCCTACGGCGAGATCAGCCCGCGCAAGGTGAACAAGCCGGTGACCGGCCAGTACGCGGTGGCCGGGGTCAACCCGCGCCGGCACCTGGCCGAGCTGCGCCTGGACGACGAGACCGCCGCCGCCGAATACGAGGTCGGCCAGGAGCTGACCGCCGAGATCTTCGCCGACGGCAGCTACGTCGACGTGACCGGCACCTCCAAGGGCAAGGGCTTCGCCGGCACCATGAAGCGGCACGGCTTCCGCGCCAGGCCGCCAGCCACGGCGCCCAGGCGGTGCACCGCCGGCCGGGTTCGATCGGCCGCTGCGCCACCCCCGGCCGGGTGTTCAAGGGCACCCGGATGGCCGGCCGGATGGGTAACGACCGCGTCACCACCCAGAACCTGGTGGTGCACAAGGTCGATGCGGAAAACGGCGTCCTGCTGATCAAGGGCGCGATCCCCGGCCGCAACGGTGGGCTCGTCCTGGTCCGCAGCGCGATCAAGCGAGGTGAGAAGTAATGGCTGGCATCAAGATTGACGTCAAGACCCCGGCCGGTAAGACCGACGGCTCGGTGGAACTGCCGGCCGAGCTGTTCGACGCCCCGGCCAACATCGCCTTGATGCACCAGGTGGTGGTCGCCCAGCGCGCCGCCGCTCGGCAGGGCACCCACTCGACCAGACCCGCGGTGAGGTCAGCGGCGGTGGCCGTAAGCCGTACCGGCAGAAGGGCACCGGCCGCGCCCGGCAGGGTTCGACCCGGGCCCCGCAGTTCACCGGTGGTGGTGTGGTGCACGGCCCCAAGCCGCGCGACTACAGCCAGCGCACCCCGAAGAAGATGATCGCCGCCGCGCTGCGCGGCGCCTTGTCGGACCGGGCGCGCAACGGCCGCATCCACGCCGTCACCGAGCTGGTCACCGGCCAGACCCCGTCGACCAAGAGCGCCAAGGCGTTCTTGGGCACGCTCACCGAGCGCAAGCAGGTGCTGGTGGTGATCGGCCGCGCCGACGAGACCGGCGCCAAGAGCGTGCGCAACCTGCCCGGGGTGCACATCCTGGCCCCCGACCAGCTCAACACCTACGACGTGCTGCGCGCGGACGACGTGGTTTTCAGCGTCGAGGCGCTGAACGCCTACATCGGCGCGAACACCCAGCAGCAGGAGGTTTCGTCCTGATGGCAACCGTCACCGACCCGCACGACGTCATCCTGGCGCCGGTCATCTCGGAGAAGTCCTACAGCCTGATCGAGGACAACGTGTACACCTTCGTGGTGCACCCGGACTCCAACAAGACGCAGATCAAGATCGCGGTGGAGAAGATCTTTTCCGTCAAGGTCGCCTCGGTGAACACCGCCAACCGGCAGGGCAAGCGCAAGCGCACCCGCACCGGCTACGGCAAGCGGAAGAACACCAAACGCGCCATCGTGACCCTGGCGCCCGGCAGCAAACCGATCGACCTGTTCACAGCACCGGCCTAGCCCGGCGCGAGAGAGAGACTTAAGTCATGGGAATTCGCAAGTACAAGCCGACGACCCCCGGTCGTCGCGGTGCCAGCGTCTCCGATTTCGCCGAGATCACTCGTTCCACCCCGGAGAAGTCGCTGGTGCGGCCGCTGCACGGCAAGGGTGGCCGTAACGCGCACGGCCGCATCACCACCCGGCACAAGGGCGGTGGCCACAAGCGTGCCTACCGGGTGATCGACTTCCGTCGCAACGACAAGGACGGCGTCAACGCCAAGGTCGCGCACATCGAGTACGATCCGAACCGCACCGCGCGGATCGCGCTGCTGCACTACCTGGACGGGGAGAAGCGCTACATCATTGCCCCGCAGGGTCTTTCGCAGGGCGACGTGGTGGAGTCGGGCGCCAACGCCGACATCAAACCGGGCAACAACCTGCCGATCCGCAACATCCCGGCCGGCACGCTGATCCACGCGGTCGAGCTGCGGCCCGGCGGCGGTGCCAAGCTGGCCCGCTCGGCGGGGTCCAGCATCCAGCTGCTGGGTAAGGAAGGCACCTACGCCTCGCTGCGGATGCCGTCGGGGGAGATCCGCCGCGTCGACGTGCGCTGCCGCGCCACCGTCGGCGAGGTCGGCAACGCCGAGCAGGCCAACATCAACTGGGGTAAGGCCGGCCGGATGCGGTGGAAGGGCAAGCGCCCGACCGTCCGTGGTGTGGTGATGAACCCGGTGGACCACCCGCACGGTGGTGGTGAGGGCAAGACCTCCGGTGGTCGCCACCCGGTCAGCCCGTGGGGTAAGCCCGAGGGGCGCACCCGCCGCCGTCACAAGCCGAGCGACAAGCTCATCGTCCGACGCCGGCGCACCGGCAAGAAGCACCGGTAAAGCGGAGGAGAGTTAAGCGATGCCACGCAGCCTCAAAAAGGGCCCGTTCGTCGACGACCACTTGCTCAAAAAGGTCGACGTGCAGAACGAGAAGAACACCAAGCAGGTCATCAAGACCTGGTCGCGTCGGTCGACGATCATCCCGGACTTCATCGGGCACACCTTCGCCGTCCACGACGGCCGTAAGCACGTGCCGGTGTTCGTCACCGAGTCGATGGTCGGGCACAAGCTCGGCGAGTTCGCGCCCACCCGCACCTTCAAGGGGCACATCAAAGACGACCGGAAGAGTAAGCGGCGATGAGTGTTACGACTGAGTTCCCCTCCGCGGTCGCCAAGGCCCGCTTCGTGCGGGTGTCGGCCACCAAGGCGCGCCGGGTGATCAACCTGGTGCGCGGCAAGTCGGTGTCCGAGGCGCTCGACATCCTGCGCTGGGCGCCGCAGGCCGCCAGCGAACCGGTGGCCAAGGTGATCGCCAGCGCGGCCGCCAACGCGCAGAACAACAACGGGCTGGACCCGGCCACCCTGGTGGTGGCCACCGTCTACGCCGACGAGGGGCCCACCGCCAAGCGCATCCGGCCCGCGCCCAGGGCGGGCGTTCCGGATCGCCGCCGCACCAGCCACATCACCGTGGTGGTGGAGAGCCGGCCGGTCAAGGAGCGGCGCGGCACCGGTTCGGCGAGCGCGACCCGCGCGCGTCGGGCCCAGGCCAGTAAGGCCGCCGCCGCCAAGAAGGCACCGGCCAAGAAGGCTGAGACTTCCGAATCGAAGGGAGGCTCGCAGTAGTGGGCCAGAAGATCAACCCGCACGGTTTCCGGCTCGGTATCACCACCGACTGGAAGTCCCGCTGGTACGCCGACAAGCAGTACGCCGACTACGTCAAGGAAGACGTCGCGATCCGGCGGCTGCTGTCCACCGGCCTGGAGCGCGCCGGCATCGCCGACGTGGAGATCGAGCGCACCCGCGACCGGGTGCGCGTCGACATCCACACCGCCCGGCCGGGCATCGTCATCGGCCGCCGCGCGCCGAGGCCGACCGGATCCGCGCCGACCTGGAGAAAGCTGACCAAAAAGCAGGTGCAGCTCAACATCCTCGAGGTCAAAAACCCGGAGTCGCGGGCGCAACTGGTGGCCCAGGGCGTCGCCGAGCAGCTGAGCAACCGGGTGGCGTTCCGCCGCGCGATGCGCAAGGCCATCCAGTCCGCGATGCGCCAGCCCAACGTCAAGGGCATCCGGGTGCAGTGCTCGGGCCGCCTCGGCGGCGCGGAGATGAGCCGCTCGGAGTTCTACCGCGAGGGTCGGGTGCCGCTGCACACGCTGCGCGCCGACATCGACTACGGCCTGTACGAGGCCAAGACCACCTTCGGCCGGATCGGCGTGAAGGTGTGGATCTACAAGGGCGACGTGGTCGGCGGCAAGCGCGAGCTGGCCGTGGCCGCGCCGTCGGGCCCGGACCG
>PPEA01000470.1 GCA_002967005.1 Mycobacterium talmoniae | reverse complement strand
TCGGCCTACCCGTCGGCGCCCAAACGCGCGGACTGGGTGGCGCTGGCGGTGGTCGCCGCCGGCTGCGCCGCCGCGTTGGTGGTGGAGCTTGCGTTTTGACCGGCTTCTGATGGCCTTCTGACCGCGAGATTGAACACACGCAGGTAGTTACTCGCACTTTCCCTGCGCCGCTTCAATTTCACGCGCGGTCCTTGCCGCGGAGCGGGATATGTCGGTGGTGGCGAGCATGCTCGCGGGCATGCAGAACATCATCATCGGTAGCGAAGCCGTCGCCCACAATGCGGTGACCCGGCATGAATTGCAGCGTTGGTATCGCACCCTCTATCCCGATGTCTATCTTCCGAAGCGGCAACCGGCCTCGCTGCGGGACCGGACGGTCGGCGCGTGGCTTTGGTCGCGGCGACGCGGCGTCGTTGCCGGTGTGGCCGCCTCCGCGCTGCACGGGGCGCAATGGGTGGACACCAACACACCGATCGAGCTGATCTGGCGCAACGGCCGCCCACCGCCGGGGATCTGTGCGCGCAACGAGGCGGTGGCCGACGATGAGCTCACGTGGGCCTGCAAGCTTCCGGTGACCACCCCGGCTCGGACCGCGTTCGATCTGGCCCGCCACCTGCCGCGGTTACCGGCCCTGGTCCGGCTGGACGCGCTGATGCACGCGACCCCGTTCTCGGTCGAGGAGGTGCTGAGGCTCGCCAAGCGTTACCCGCGAGCCCGGGGTTTGCGGCAGCTCAGGGAATTGCTGCCACTGGTCGACGGTGGTGCGGCCTCGCCGAAGGAGACCTGGCTGCGGTTGTTGCTCATCGACGCCGGCTTCCCCATCCCGACCACCCAGATTCCGGTGCACGAGGGTTGGCGACTGGTCGCCATGCTCGATATGGGTTGGGAAGACTTCAAAGTGGCGGCCGAATATGACGGTGACCAACACCGCGCCGACCGGGGCCGCTACGTCCGCGACCAGCGCCGACAGCGCACCTCGCCGCGGTTGGGGTGGATCGATGTCCGGGTGATCGCCGAGGACCGCGACGACGACGTCATCGACCGGGTCTACCGCGCCCTGAAGTCCCGGGGATGGCAGGGTGAACTCACGCCGCGCGGCAATTCCCGCGTCCGGCGGCCCGGCACTGCCGCTGCCTGACCACACCGCCTCCGCTGCCGCGAGATTGAAGCCACGCAGGGGCCCACTCGACCTTTTCCTGCATGGTTGCAATTTCGCGGGGAAGCCGCGGGGAGGTCCCTAGCGCCGGGCGGCGGCGTTGGCGGCGCGCTGGGCTTGGCTTAGCGTGGCGGCGACGTCGGCGCGGCCCAAAAACATCTCGTCGAAATACGGTTTGAGCGCCTGAAATCCGGCGGCGAAACCGGCCCCGCCGGGGGCCGGCATCCGCAGCCCGCGCAGCACCGCGAAGAACGGGGTGACGTCGACGCCGCGCGCCGACCAGTGCTCGAAGTAGACCCGCTGCGCGCCCAGCACCGCCGGAATCGCCGCACCGCGGCGCCCCAGGTAGGCGTTGCCGTCGATGCTGCCCATCCAGGCCAGCACCTGGCGCACCGCGTCCGGATGTGCGGTCGCCGAATTCCCCGCTGCGGCAATGCCGTTGGTGACGCTGACCCGCCCCTGGGGCCCGGCGGGCAGCATCGCCAGCCCCCAGCGGAATCCGGCCTGCTGCGCGATCATCGCCAGGTTGTAGGTGCCGGACTGGAACAACGCCATCTTGCCGGCCAAAAACTGGTTGCGGGAGAAGTCGCTGTTGTCGTTGGTGGCCGAGGCCGGCGGGGCGACGTGGTCGTCGTTGATCAGCCGCACCAGATACCCGAACGCGTCGACGGCCGCCGGGTTGTCGAACGCGAACGCGTCCCCGCGCTGGAACACCCCGCCGGCGGAGCGAGGTAGTTCAGGTAGATGCCCTGCGGGTCGTTGGCGGCGTTGTAGCCCCACTGGCGGACCCGGCGCGGGTCGAAGCCCGGCGCGTCGGCGCGGTGCCCGTCGGCGTCGACGGTGAGCCGGGCCAGCAGCGGCCGCAGCGTATCGGCGCCGCCGGATCCACCGCAGCCGCCCAGCCGGGCCGGGTCGACGCCGGCGGCGGCCAGCAGATCCGCGTTGTCAGTAGACCGCGATCCCGGCGTCGGTCAGCTGCGGCACCCCCACAGCACGCCGTCGCGGGTGAACTGCTCGACCACCGACGGCTCCCAGCCGGCGCTGGCGGGGATGGCCAGCAGCCGGCCGGTGTCGGCGTAGCCGGCCAGATAGGCGTTGGACAGCCAGAAGATGTCGTCGGCGCCGCCGCCGGCCACGTCGGTGCGCAGCGTGTCGAAGTAGGTGGCGTAGGACACCACGTTGACGTGCACGTCGATGTCGGGATGGCTACGGGTGAACGCCGCGAACGACTCCCGGTACGCCGCGGCCACCTGCTCATCCCACAGCCGCACGCTCACCACGGTGCGGCCGCTGCGGGTCGAGTGGTCCAGCAGCACCGCCGCCGCGGCCAGCAGCACTGCGACTAGGACAACGGCCGCGGCGGCCAGCGTCGACACCCGCGGCCGACTCATTTGAGCCCCGTGACGACGATCGAGCGCACGATTTGGCGCTGGAACACCACGAACAGCACGATCAGCGGGACGACGGCGACCGTCGTCGCCGCCATCACCAGCGTCCACTGCGCGTTGTACTGCGACTGCAGGCCCGCGGTCGCCACCGTCAGCACCCGCCACTTGGACCCGCTGGTGATCACCAGCGGCCACATGAAGTTGTTCCACTGCGACACCACGGTGATCAGCGACAGGGTCACCAGGATCGACCGGCTGGCCGGCACCACCACATGCACGATCACATCCAGGGTGTTGGCGCCGTCCAGCCGGGCAGCGTTGACCAGGTCGGCCGGAATCGCGCGGAAATGCTCGCGCAGCAGGAAGATCGCGTACGGTGAGCCGAACACGAACGGCAACACCAACGCCCAGAACGTGTTCCGCAGCCCCAGCTGCGCCATCATCAGATACAGCGGCACCACGGTGACGGTGGCCGGCACCATCAGCGTCGCGATGTACACCCAAAACAGCGCGTCGCGGCCCGGAAACCGCAGCCGGGCGAACGCATATGCGGCCAGCACCGAAAAGCTCAGTTGGCCAACGAGAATCATCGCGGTCATCAGCGCGGTGACCGCCAGCGCCCGGCCGAACCCGGCGCCGGCCAGATCGGTGTAGTTGGTCAGCACCGGGGGCCGCGGCCAGGCCAGCGGGGTCCCGGTGGCGAACTGGTGCGCGGAGGTGAACGACGTCACCAGGCCAAGACCGAACGGCGCCAACGTGATCAGCGCGCCCACCGCCAGCCCGGCGTAGATCAACGCGTTACGTGAGGTCATAGCTGATCCGCCGCCGAAAGTACAGATGCTGCACGACGGTGATGCCGACCAGCAGCACGAACAGCACCACCGCCATCACCGCGGCCCGGCCGATCGCCGCCGCGCCGAACGCCTCGACGTAGATGCGGTGCGCCACCAGGTCGGTGCGCCCCGCCGGCCCGCCGCCGGTCAACGCGTAGACGGTGTCGAACACCTGCGCCGCGCTGACCACCCCGGTGACCAGCACGAAAAACATCGTCGGGCGCAGCATCGGCAGGGTGATCCGCCAAAACCGCTGCCAGCCGCTCGCGCCGTCGGTGCGGGCCGCGGCGTGGATCTCGGTCGGGATGGCCAGGATTCCGGCCAAAAAGAACAACGCCACATAGCCGACGTTGGTCCACACCACCACCGCCGACTCGGCCCGCCACCTGGCCAAAAGCGACGTGGTGCTGGCCGCCGCGCTGTGCTGCACCGGCGCACTCGACCGGGCCGACAGGTCGCCGACGCGGCGCTGGACACCACCGGCCGGCTGGGCCTGGTGCCGCTGCGCTGGGCGCTGGCCTGCCTGTTGGCCGACATCGGCAGCGTGGCCCATCCGCCGCCGGACGTGGTCGGCGTCCGCGACGCCTGCGCGGACCTGGTCCGACGCCGCGGCGGCAACTGGCGCGACCGTTAACGCCGGAACCGGTAGACGAGGTCGTTATTGTCTTAGCTGTGCCGCCGGCCGGGATGCGTCCGGATTCGTAACGTTGGAGATATCGCCGTCGATGACAGTGCAGGGAGAACGTCTCGACGTTGTCGTTGCCGCTGCGGTGGCTGGCGACCGGGACGCGCTCCGGGAGGTGCTGGAGACCATCCGCCCGATTGTGGTGCGCTACTGCCGCGCGAGGGTCGGCGCGGACGAGCGGAGCGGTCTTTCGGCGGACGACGTGGCGCAGGAGGTGTGCTTGGCCGCCATCATGGCGCTGCCGCGCTACCGGGACCAGGGACGCCCGTTCCTGGCCTTCATCTACGGCATCGCCGCGCACAAAGTTGCCGACGCGCATCGCGCCGCCGGTCGTGACCGCGCGTACCCGACCGATTCGGTGCCCGAGTACGGATCACCGGAGGCGGGACCGGAGCAGCTGGCCATCGAAGCCGATTCGGCCGCCCGAATGAACGAATTGCTGCAGGTCTTGCCCGGTAAGCAGCGCGAAATCCTGATCCTGCGGGTCGTCGTCGGATTGTCCGCCGAGGAAACCGCGGCCGCCGTCGGCAGCACCCCCGGGGCGGTCCGGGTGGCCCAGCACCGTGCCCTGACCCGGCTGAAGTCCGAGATCATCGCGGCGGGACCCGGCCATGGCTGAGAACGGACGCACCCCGGACCTGGACGCGGTGGCCCGCAGCAACCGCTTCCTCGACGCGCCGGCCGCCGCCGAGCCGGCCGCTGAAACGCAGGAGAGCTGAATCATGTTGATTCCCCGCAAGGTCAAGCACCGCAAGCAGCATCACCCGAAGCAACGGGGCATCGCCAGCGGTGGCACCCAGGTGAGCTTCGGTGATTACGGCATCCAGGCGCTGGAGCACGCCTACATCACCAACCGGCAGATCGAGTCGGCGCGTATCGCGATCAACCGGCACATCAAACGTGGCGGCAAGGTGTGGATCAACATCTTCCCGGACCGCCCGTTGACCAAGAAGCCCGCCGAGACCCGGATGGGTTCGGGTAAGGGTTCGCCGGAGTGGTGGGTGGCCAACGTTAAGCCGGGCCGGGTGCTGTTCGAGCTCAGCTACCCGAACGAGGCAACCGCGCGGGCCGCGCTGACCCGCGCGATCCACAAGTTGCCGATCAAGGCGCGCATCGTGACCCGAGAGGAGCAGTTCTGATGGCAGTGGGAGTGGCCGCCGGCGAACTGCGGGAGCTGAGCGACGACGAGCTGGTGGAGCGGCTGCGCGAATCGAAAGAGGAGCTGTTCAACCTGCGTTTCCAGATGGCGACCGGTCAGCTCAACAACAACCGGCGCCTGCGTGTGGTGCGACGGGAGATCGCCCGCATCTACACCGTGTTGCGTGAACGTGAGCTGGGTCTGGCGTCCGGACCCGATGGTGAGGAATCGTAATGGCAGAGGCGAAGGCCGGGTCGAAGACCGCTCCGAAGGAGAAGGGCCCCAAGCACACCCCGCGCACCGAGAAGCCGCGCGGTCGGCGCAAGACCGCGATCGGCTACGTGGTCAGCGACAAGATGCAGAAGACCATCGTGGTCGAGCTGGAAGACCGGGTGAAGCACCCGCTGTACGGCAAGATCATCCGCACCACCAAGAAGGTGAAGGCGCACGACGAGAACGGTGACGCCGGCATCGGCGACCGGGTGTCGTTGATGGAGACCCGTCCGCTGTCGGCCACCAAGCGCTGGCGGCTGGTCGAGATCCTCGAAAAAGCCAAGTAAGCCCCCTGGGCGCTGCTGAGATCGACGTCCATACGGCGCAAACCCCCGGATTTCGGGGCTATAGGTCAATTTGGACGTCGATCTCAGTGGGGCCAGGCCGGGTTAGGCCAGCGCTACGTCGCCCCGCACCCACCTCGCGGGTGTAGTCTCCGACGGTTGGGGGCTGCGTGAGCGGAGTGGGCGATGCCAAGCGAATTCAGCGGCAACATCGAACTGGACATCCGGGATTCCGAACCGGATTGGGGCCCGTTCGCGGCGCCCACCGCGCCCGACGGCGCGCCGAACATCCTCTACCTGGTCTGGGATGACGTCGGCATCGCCACCTGGGACTGCTTCGGCGGGCTGGTGGACATGCCCAACATGACCCGCCTCGCCGAACGCGGGGTGCGGCTGTCGCAGTTTCACACCACCGCGCTGTGTTCCCCGACCCGGGCGGCGCTGCTGACCGGTCGCAACCCGACCAGCGTCGGCATGGCCACCATCGAGGAATTCACCGACGGCTTCCCCAACTGCAGCGGCCGTATTCCGCACGAGACCGCGCTGCTGTCCGAGGTGCTCGCCGAGCACGGCTGGAACACCTACTGCGTGGGCAAGTGGCATCTGACCCCGCTGGAGGAGTGCAATCTGGCGGCGACCAAACGACATTGGCCGCTGTCGCGCGGATTCGAACGGTTCTACGGCTTCATGGGCGGGGAGACCAACCAGTGGTACCCCGACCTGGTGTACGACAACCACCGCGTCGACCCGCCGGCCACCCCCGACGACGGGTATCACCTGTCCAAGAACATCGCCGACAAGACAATCGAATTCATCCGCGACGCCAAGGTGATCGCCCCCGACAAGCCGTGGTTCGGATACGTGTGCCCGGGCGCCGGGCACGCCCCGCACCACGTCTTCACCGAGTGGGCCGACCGCTACGCCGGCCGATTCGACATGGGATATGAGCGTTACCGCGAGATCGTGCTGGACAACCAGAAGCGGCTCGGGCTGGTGCCGCCGGACACCGGGCTGTCGCCGATCAACCCCTACCTCGATGCCACCAGCGCCGACGGTCAGCCGTGGCCGGCGCTGGACACCGTGCGGCCCTGGGACAGCCTGGGCGACGACGAGAAGCGGCTGTTTTCCCGGATGGCCGAGGTGTTCGCCGGCTTCCTGAGCTACACCGACGCCCAGATCGGCCGGATCCTGGACTATCTGGAGGAATCCGGCCAGCTGGACAACACGATCGTGGTGGTGATCTCCGACAACGGGGCCAGCGGTGAGGGCGGGCCCAACGGTTCCCCCAACGAGAACAAATTCTTCAACGGCTACCTCGACACCGTCGAGGAGGCGATGAAGCTGTTCGACGAACTCGGCGGGCCGGAAACCTACAACCACTATCCGATCGGGTGGGCGATGGCGTTCAACACGCCCTACAAGCTCTACAAGCGGTACGCCTCCCACGAGGGCGGCATTGCCGACCCGGCAATCATCTGCTGGCCCAACGGAATCGCAGCGCGCGGCGAGGTCCGCGACACCTACATCAATGTCTGCGACGTCACCCCGACCATCTACGACCTGCTCGGCCTGACCCCGCCGGCGACGGTCCGCGGTATCCCGCAAAAACCGCTGGAAGGAGTGAGTTTCAAAGCGGCGCTTGCCGATCCGCAGGCCGCGACCGGTAAGCAAACCCAGTTCTACACCATGCTGGGCACCCGCGGGATCTGGCATCGGGGCTGGTTCGCCAACACCGTGCACGCCGCCTCACCGGCCGGCTGGGGGCACTTCGACGCCGACCGCTGGGAGCTGTTCCACCTGGCGGCCGACCGCAGCCAACTGCACGACCGCGCCGCCGACGAGCCGGACCGCCTCGAGGAGCTCAAAGCGCTGTGGTTCGCCGAGGCGGCCAAGTACCACGGTCTGCCGCTGGCCGACCTCAACATCTTGGAGACCGCGATGCGGTGGCGGCCGTACCTGGCCGGCGACCGCACCAGCTACACCTACTACCCGCACACCGCCGAGGTGCCGCTGGGTGCCTGCGTGGAGTTGCGCGGCCAATCCTTCGCGGTGTTGGCCCGGGTCGGCGTCGACGCCGCCGACGCGGCGGGTGTGCTGTTCAAGCAGGGTGCGCGGCACGGCGGGCACGTGCTGTTCATCGCCGACGGGCGGCTGCACTACGTCTACAACTTCCTTGGCGAGCGGGAACAGTGGCTGTCCGCGCCGGACCCGATCCCGGTGGGGGAGCACATCTTCGGGGTGCGCTACCAGCGCACCGGGACGGTGGAGGGCAGTCACACCCCGGTCGGGGAGGCGGCCCTGTACGTCGACGACGTCGTCGTCGCCACCGCGCCGGACATGCTCACCCAACCCGGCGCGTTCGCGCTGGCCGGCGGCGGCGTCAGCGTGGGACGCAACACCGGGCAGGCGGTGTGCTCGGCGTATGTCGCGCCGTTCGCGTTCGTCGGCGGCCGCATCCTCGACGTCACCGTGGACCTCAGCGGCCAGCCCTACCTGGACCTGGAAACGGAGCTGGCGGCGGCGTTCGCCCGGGACTGAGGCGCCGCCCCTACCCTGAAGTCATGCTGACCGAACTCGTCGAGGTGCCCGGCGGGGCGTTCGCGATGGGCTCGACCGGCTTCTACCCCGACGAGGCCCCGATCCACACCGCGTCGGTGGCGGCGTTCGCGGTGGAGCGCCATCCGGTCACCAACGCGCAGTTCGCCGCGTTCGTCGCCGACACCGGCTACGTCACCGTCGCCGAGCAGCCCATCGACCCCGCGCTGTACCCGGGCGCCGACCCGGCCGACCTGGTGCCCGGAGCCCTGGTGTTCACCCCGACGTCGGGCCCGGTGGATCTGCGGGACTGGCGGCAGTGGTGGCGGTGGCAGCCGGGGGCGTCCTGGCGGCACCCGGGAGGGACCCGGCAGCGACATCACCGACAGGCCCGACCACCCCGTCGTGCCAGGTGGCCTACCCCGACGCCGCCGCCCTACGCCCGCTGGGCCGGGCGGCGGCTGCCCAGCGAGGCCGAATGGGAGTACGCGGCGCGCGGCGGCCGCCACCACCCATCTACCCGTGGGGTGAC
>PPEA01000047.1 GCA_002967005.1 Mycobacterium talmoniae | reverse complement strand
CGTCGAAGAACCCGACCCCCCACCCGTCGGCGTTCAGCAGCCCGTGTTTTGCCGGCGCGGCGCATACGACTGCACCGCAAGGCCGTTGGGCGGGTCGCAGACCAGCGACGACACCGACACCGGCGCGCCCAGCCAGCCCAGGTGACGACACATCAGGCGTCCCAGGCCAGTCGGACACCGGCGAAGATCTGCCGCCGGTACGGGTGGTCCCAGTTGCGGAAGCTGGGCCGCAGGATCTCGGGCGCCACCGCCCACGATCCGCCGCGCAGCACCCGCACCGCGACCGCCACCGCCAACGCCACCCGCTCGTCGGGTTCTCCGCCGAGTGCGCAGATCCGTTGCGCGATATGCACATCGGCGAACTCCAACACCTCGGCGGCGTGGAACACCTGCAGCAGGCCGGTGGCGCCGGTGGCGGGATCCGGGGCGGTCATGGCGCCCCTGCGTCGAGCAGATCCGACAGCGCCGTCACCAACGCGGCCGGCGGCCGCCAGCTGAACACCCCGGCCGGATGCCCGTCGAGCACCGGGGTGTCCGGCCCGCACATGCCGCGCACGAACAGGTACAGCACCCCGCCCAGATGCCGTGCCGGGTCGTACGCCGGTTGCCGCCACCGCAAAAACCGGTGCAGCACCGCGGCGTACAGCAGCGCCTGCAGCGGATAGTCGGAATGCAGCATCGCCTCGGCCAGCCGGGGATAAACGTAGTCGGCGGCGGTGTCGCCCAGGTAGTTGGTTTTGTAGTCGACCACCAGATACCGCGGCCCCGGCAGCCGCAGCACGGCGTCGATCGACCCGGACAGGTAGCCGCGCAGCGGCTGGTCGCCCAGCACCTCGGAGCGCAGCCGGTCCGCGTAGCCGGCCAGCGGGT
>PPEA01000469.1 GCA_002967005.1 Mycobacterium talmoniae | reverse complement strand
TGACGAGCCCGCGCCCGGCGGGCGGCTGAGGGCCAACACCTGGCAGGGCCGCTTCCCGTACCGCAACGACGGCGCCGACGGCTGGGTGGGCACCTCGCCGGTGGGCAGCTTCGCGCCGAACGACTTCGGCCTGCTCGACATGATCGGCAACGTGTGGGAATGGACCGCCACCGAATACAGCGCCCGGCACCGGCCGGACCGGCCGGCGAAGGGCTGCTGCGCGCCGACCGGGCCCGCCGACCCGGCCATCAGCCAAACCCTCAAGGGCGGTTCGCACCTGTGCGCGCCGGAGTACTGCCATCGCTACCGGCCGGCGGCCCGGTCCCCGCAATCCCAGGACACCGCCACCACCCATATCGGGTTCCGCTGCGTGGCCGACCGCTAATTTGGCGCTGAGCAGGTCGTCACCTAGACTCTAGGGGTTGCCGTGGGCAGACCTCGGCCGGCGCGAGTCGGCCCCGCGTGCCCTTCGGCGATGAAGACCGCGCATGACAGGCCGAGTTGCCATCCGTCTGCCGTGCACACGTTAACCACGCCGAGGAGATCGAGTGATTCAGCAGGAATCGCGGCTGAAGGTCGCCGACAACACGGGTGCCAAGGAGATCTTGTGCATCCGGGTGCTCGGTGGCTCGTCGCGGCGCTACGCCGGCATCGGCGATGTCATTGTGGCGACCGTCAAGGACGCCATCCCCGGGGGCAACGTCAAGCGTGGTGACGTCGTCAAGGCGGTGGTGGTGCGCACCGTCAAGGAGCGTCGCCGCGCCGACGGTAGCTACATCAAGTTCGACGAGAACGCCGCGGTGATCATCAAGGCCGACAACGACCCGCGCGGAACCCGCATCTTCGGCCCGGTCGGCCGGGAACTGCGCGAGAAGCGCTTCATGAAGATCGTCTCGCTGGCCCCGGAGGTGTTGTAGATGAAAATCCACAAGGGCGACACCGTGCTGGTCATTTCCGGCAAGGACAAGGGCGCCAAGGGCAAGGTGCTCAAGGCCTTCCCGACCCGCAACAAGGTGCTGGTCGAGGGCGTCAACCGGATCAAGAAGCACACCGCGGTGTCGCGCAACGAGCGCGGTGCGCAGTCCGGCGGCATCGTCACCCAGGAGGCCCCGATCCACGTGTCGAACGTGATGATCGTCGACTCCGACGGCAAACCCACCCGGGTCGGCTACCGGGTGGACGAGGAGACCGGTAAGAAGGTCCGCATCTCCAAGCGCAACGGCAAGGACATCTGAGGCGATGACAACGGCAGAAAAGACCCAGCCCCGGCTGAAGGTGCGCTACCGGGAAGAGATCCGCGACGCGCTGCACAAAGAGTTCAACTACGCCAATGTGATGCAGATCCCGACCGTGGTGAAGGTCGTCGTCAACATGGGTGTCGGTGACGCCGCCCGCGACGCCAAGCTGATCAACGGCGCGGTCAACGACCTGTCGCTGATCACCGGGCAGAAGCCGGAGATCCGCAAGGCCCGCAAGTCGATCGCGCAGTTCAAACTGCGCGAGGGGATGCCGATCGGCGCCCGGGTGACGCTGCGCGGCGACCGGATGTGGGAGTTCTTGGACCGGCTCACCTCGATTGCGCTGCCGCGTATCCGCGACTTCCGCGGCCTGTCGCCCAAGCAGTTCGACGGCTCCGGCAACTACACCTTCGGGCTCAACGAGCAGTCGGTGTTCCACGAGATCGACGTGGACTCCATCGACCGGACCCGCGGCATGGACATCACCGTCGTCACCTCGGCGACGAACGACGACGAAGGACGGGCGCTGTTGCGGGCCCTGGGCTTCCCGTTCAAGGAGAACTGATCAGATGGCGAAAAAGGCTCTGGTTAACAAGGCGCAGCGTAAGCCCAAGTTTGCGGTCCGCGCCTACACCCGGTGCAGCAAGTGCGGTCGCCCGCACGCGGTGTACCGCAAGTTCGGGCTGTGCCGTATCTGCTTGCGCGAGATGGCGCACGCCGGTGAGCTGCCCGGTGTGCAGAAGAGCAGCTGGTGAAGCGCGGTAGGCCCGGCATGGGAACCACTGCGAGGAAGGTGACACCTCAGTCATGACGATGACGGACCCCATCGCAGACTTTTTGACGCGTCTGCGCAACGCCAACTCGGCGTACCACGATGAGGTGACGCTGCCGCACTCGAAGATCAAGGCCAACATCGCCGAGATCCTCAAGCGGGAGGGTTACATCAGCGACTACCACGTCGAGGATGCTCGGGTGGGCAAGGCGCTGGTGGTGAACCTCAAGTACGGCCCGAACCGGGAGCGCAGCCTGGCCGGCTTGCGCCGCATCTCCAAACCCGGTCTGCGGGTGTACGCCAAATCGACCAACCTGCCGCGGGTGCTCGGTGGCCTGGGCGTGGCCATCATCTCCACCTCCTCGGGCCTGCTCACCGACCGTCAGGCAGCCAGGCAGGGCGTGGGCGGCGAAGTCCTCGCGTACGTGTGGTGAGGGAGAGCTAGAGCTATGTCGCGTATTGGTAAGCAGCCGATCCCGGTTCCGGCCGGGGTCGACGTGACGATCGACGGCCAGAACGTGTCGGTCAAGGGGCCCAAGGGCACCCTGGGGCTGGCGGTGGCCGAGCCGATCCGGGTGGCGCGGGACGACGACGGCGCCATCGTGGTGACCCGCCCCGACGACGAGCGGCGCAGCCGGTCGCTGCACGGGCTGAGCCGCACGCTGGTGGCCAACCTGGTCACCGGGGTCACCGAGGGCTACACCACCAAGATGGAGATCTTCGGCGTCGGGTACCGGGTGGCCCTCAAGGGCTCCACCCTGGAGTTCGCGCTGGGCTACAGCCACCCGGTGGTGATCGAGGCCCCCGAGGGCATCACGTTCGCGGTGGAGACCCCCACCAAGTTCTCCATCTCGGGCATCGACAAGCAGAAGGTCGGCCAGATCTCGGCGAACATCCGCCGCCTGCGCCGCCCCGACCCGTACAAGGGCAAGGGCGTGCGCTACGAGGGTGAGCAGGTCCGCCGCAAGGTCGGAAAGACAGGTAAGTAGTCATGGCGCAATCACAGGCAGGCACCGTCGCGCGCAAGCCGGTGGGGCAGAGC
>PPEA01000468.1 GCA_002967005.1 Mycobacterium talmoniae | reverse complement strand
CGGCGTGACGGCGGCCGGCGCGACGGCGGCCGCGGCCGCGACGGCGACAAGAGCAACTACCTGGAGCGGGTTGTCAACATCAACCGGGTGTCCAAGGTGGTCAAGGGTGGTCGCCGGTTCAGCTTCACCGCGCTGGTGATCGTCGGCGACGGTAACGGCATGGTCGGCGTCGGCTACGGCAAGGCCAAGGAAGTTCCCGCCGCGATCGCCAAGGGCGTCGAGGAGGCCCGCAAGGGCTTCTTCCGGGTGCCGCTGATCGGTGGCACCATCACCCACCCGGTGCAGGGTGAGGCCGCCGCCGGTGTGGTGCTGCTGCGCCCGGCCAGCCCGGGTACCGGGGTGATCGCCGGTGGTGCCGCGCGTGCGGTGCTGGAATGCGCTGGGGTGCGCGACATTTTGTCCAAGTCGCTGGGCAGCGACAACGCGATCAACGTGGTGCACGCCACGGTGGCCGCACTCAAGATGCTGCAGCGTCCCGAGGAGGTGGCGGCCCGACGCGGTCTGCCGATCGAGGACGTCGCACCGGCGGGCATGCTCAAGGCTCGGCGGGAAAGCGAAGCGCTGGCGGCCGCCGCCGCGCGAGAGGGAACGGCATAAGACATGGCAGACCTCAAGATCACCCAGGTGCGCAGCACCATCGGCGCTCGCTGGAAGCAGCGCGAGAGCCTGCGCACCCTGGGGCTGCGCAAGATCCGCCAGTCGGTGGTGCGCGAGGACAACGCCCAGACCCGTGGCCTGATCAAGGTGGTCCACCACCTGGTGACGGTTGAGGAGGCCTGATGACCATCAAACTGCATGACCTGGCTCCGGCGCCCGGGTCCAAGACGAAGCGCACCCGGGTGGGGCGCGGTGAAGGCTCCAAGGGTAAGACCGCCGGCCGCGGCACCAAGGGCACCAAGGCCCGCAAGAACGTGCCGGTGACCTTCGAGGGTGGGCAGATGCCGATCCACATGCGGCTGCCCAAGCTCAAGGGGTTCCGGAACCGGTTCCGCACCGAGTATGAGGTCGTCAACGTCGGCGACCTGGGCCGGCTGTTCCCCGAGGGCGGCGCCATCGGCGTCGACGAGCTGGTGGCCAAGGGTGCGGTGCGCAAGAACACCCTGGTGAAGGTGCTCGGCGACGGCAAGATCGCGGTCAAGGTCGACGTCACCGCCCACAAGTTCAGCGGCAGCGCCCGGGAGAAGATCACCGCCGTCGGCGGTTCGGTCACCGAGCTGTAGCGCTTTTCACCGCCGCGAGCAGACGCAAAATCGCACGATCCGGTCCGGATTTGTGCGATTTTGCGTCTGCTCGTCGCTAGGTCTGCGGTCGCGCGCCCAGCACATCGCGGAACAGCGCCTGGCGCAGGGCGATTTCTCTCGGATCGCTGTAGAGGTGGAAACCCAACCGGTTCATCACATAGCCGAATCCGATACCGCTGTCGGGGTCGGCGAACCCGAGCGAGCCGCCGAGGCCGGGGGTGCCGAACGCCTTGTCGGAGGAGCCGAAGCAGAAGTGCGGCACCGGTTTGCAGTATCCCAGCGAAAACACCGAATCGACGTGCAGCACCTTGTCCCGGAGGCCGCGGCTCGGGGCCACCGCCGGTTGCGTGAGCGCATCGAAAGTGGTGGGCGTTAGCCCGAGTTCGCCGCCGCCGGTGGCGGCGCTGCCGTAGGCCGCAGCCACCGATCGCGCGGTGCCGATGCCGTTGGCGGCCGGCATCTCGACGGTGCGGACGTCTTCGCGGTTGAAGTCGCGCATCGCGTCGATATCGTTGGGCAGGTTGACGCTTCGGCCGGTGAGACCGAACGGATTCAGTAGTGCCAGGGCCAACCGCGGCGGCATCGTATTGAGGTGCAGCAACGCCTCGACGCGTTTCCAGCCGTGCAACTGCGCGACCCGGGTGCGGTCCACCGCGGCGGGCAACCCGATGTAGAGCTGCAGGCCCAGCGGGGCGGCGATTTCGTCGGCGAAGTACCGGCCCAACGTCCGGCCCGCCGGATCCGTGCGCCGGATGAGTTCGGACTCATACCAGCCCAGCGTGAGGGCGTGATAGCCGTGCCGGGTTCCGGGCGGCCAGGCGGGTGCCTGCGCGGCCAGCACCGCCGACAGCTTCGCCGGGTCGGCCAGATCGGCTAGCCGCAGCGGCGCATCCAGGGCGGGCAGGCCGGCCTGGTGGGACAGCAGCTGCCGCACCGTCACGTTGGCCTTGCCTGCTTGCGCGAATTCCGGCCAGTAGTCGGCGACGGCGGCGTCATAGTCGATCAGCCCGCGGGCGGCGGCCACCGCCACGGCAAGGGACGCAACACCTTTGGTGGTGGAGAACATGTTCACCATGGTGTCGTGCTGCCACGGCTCCGTGGTGCGGCCGTTGCGGTAGCCGCCCCACAGGTCGACGACCTTGACGCCGTCGCGGTAGACGGCCACCGCGGCGCCGACCTCCCGGCGCTGAGCGAAGTTGGCCCGGAATGCGTCGGCGACCTTGCCGTAGCCCGCATCGACGTCGCCGCCGATCAGGTCAGGCGACACCGCGACCTTGAGCACCATCGGGTGGTTATACCGCCGCAGCCGGTGCGAGCGTGCGTGAAAACGGGAAATTCCCCGGCGTGTTGACCGGGGACACGCACGCTCGCGCGGAGGGGGGGACTCTAACGCAGCTGCGGCAGCACGTCGGCGGCCAGGCGTTCCATCTGCTCGCGGTCCTCGGCGACGTCGGCCCCGACCGGGTTGAGCAGGATCAGCTGCGCGCCGGCGTCGATCACCGCACGCAGCCCGCGCACCACATCGTCGGGGGTCCCGGCCACCGGCAC
>PPEA01000467.1 GCA_002967005.1 Mycobacterium talmoniae | reverse complement strand
CGCCGCGCAGGTCGATGCCGACGGTGCGCCGCGTCGCGGTGGGCTCGGCCCCCAGACCGGCCAGGGTGGCGGTCTTGAAGTCGATCACCTGCGGCTGGTCCACCTCGTAGACCACCGTGTCGGGCGGCCAGCCCAGCCGGTAGGCGCGGGCATCCAACCCGGACGCCAGGATCACCGCCTGGCGCACCCCGGCGGCGGCTGCGTCGACGAAATAGTCGTCGAAATACTTGGTACGCACCGCCATCCCGTCGATCATCGCCTGCATTCGAACCGGCGAGGCGTCTTCGATCATCGACAGGTCCAGGTCGCCGTCGAGCATCTTGACGAAGAAGTCCACCCCCACCGCACGGACCAGGGGTTCGGCGAACGGATCGTCGATCAGCTTGCGCGGATCCTTGGTCGCCATGGCGCGGCCGGCCGCAACCATGGTGGCGGTGGCGCCCACGCTGGACGCCAGATCCCAGGTGTCGTTATCGGTGCGGGCCACGGCGACGGCTCCTATTTCAAGGTGGCGATGATGGACATGGAATTACGCATCGCCGCCAGTAACTCGTTGTCCGGGTACTCGCGGCCGTACTCGGCGAACACCGCCGAGCGGGACCGCGCGGCAACCTCCCAGCCCTGATTGCGCAGGTAATCCCCGGCCGGGTTGCGCTCACCGGTGTAGAACAGGTCGGACAGGTTGACGTCGAACCCGAGCTCACGCCAGTGGTTGCCGATCGCCCGGCTGCGTTCGGCCATCGCCGCGCCGCCGTCGGGATGGTATTCGGTGGCCAGTTGGCTGCCCGGCGCGCTCAACGCGGTGATGTTGTCGAACAGCCGGTCCTGCGCCTCCGGCGGCAGATACGCCAGCAGCCCCTCCGCACTCCAGGCGGTCGGCTGGCTGACATCGAACCCGGCCGCCCGCAGCGCCGCCGGCCAGTCGTCGCGCAAATCGATGCTGACCGGCCGCAACTCGGCGGTGGGGGTCGCGCCGATCGACGCCATGGTGGTGGCCTTGAACTCGATCACCTTGGGCTGGTCGATCTCGTAGACCACGCTGCCCGCCGGCCAGGCCAACCGGTAGGCCCGGGAATCCAGCCCGGACGCCAGGATCACCGCCTGCCGGATCCCGGCGTCGGCGGCACCGAGGAAAAAGTCGTCGAAGAACCGGGTGCGCACCGCCATCACCGCGGTCATCACCCGCGGCGCGGCGGCGTCCTCGTCGCCGTCGGGCAGCTCGATCTTGCCGTCGACGATCCGGGTGAACAGGTCGACCCCGACCGCGCGCACCAGCGGCGCGGCGTACGGGTCCTCGATGAGCGGGTCGGTTTCCCGGCTGGCCAACGCCCGCGCGGCCGCGACCATCGTCGCCGTCGCCCCCACGCTGGAGGCCAGGTCCCAGCTGTCGCCTTCAGAACGGGTCATGGCCGGCTACCCCAGGATCCCGCTGACATACGTCAGGTCGGTGAAACCGCTGCCGTCGTCGGGTAACGGCTCCAGCCCATTCGCGGCGAACAGGTCGTTGATGCGGTGGCCGCTGACTTGCCAGCCGTGATCGGCCAGGTAGGCGGCGGCCTCATTGCGGTCACCGAAGTAGACCAGCTCGGTCAGGTCCAGATCCAGGCCGTGGTTGCGCCACTGCTCGGCCACGCTTTGCATGCGCTCCCGCACCTTGGCTTCCCGCTCCTGCCGCTCGGCGGGATCACGCCGCGGCGAGCTTTCGGTGGCGAACCGGCTGCCGGGCGCCGACAGGGCGGTGACGGTGTCCAGCAGCCGGTCCTGGGCCTCCGGCGGCAGGTAGCCCAACAGCCCCTCGGCGCTCCAGGCGGTGGGCTGCGCCGGGTCGAAACCGGCGGCCCGCAGCGCCGCGGGCCAGTCGTTGCGCAAGTCGATGGCCACCGCGCGGCGCTCCGCGGTCGGGCTGGCGCCCAACTCGGCCAGGGTGCGGGTCTTGAACTCGATGACCTCGGGCTGGTCGATTTCGTACACCGTGGTGCCGGCGGGCCAGGCCAACCGGTAGGCCCGGGAGTCCAGTCCGGCCGCCAGGATGACCGCCTGCCGGATCCCGGCCTGGGTCGCCTCGGTGAAGAACTCGTCGAAGAACTTGGTGCGCACCGCCATGTTGTCGGTCATTCGCTGCAGACCCGGCCCGGCGGACCCGTCGGTGGCGATGTCGGCGGCGGTCAGCTCGCCGGTGGCCAACCGGGTGAACACGTCCACCCCGACCGCGCGGACCAGCGGTTCGGCGAACTGGTCGGTGATCAGCGGGTGCTCGGCACGAGTGGCCAACGCGCGGGCCGTGGCGACCATGGTGGCGGTCGCGCCCACGCTCGAGGCCAGATCCCAGGTGTCGTTATGCGTGCGCGCCATGTCAGGACCCCTTTTGCGTGGAGAGGGAAGGAGGACAACTCGTTACTTAGCCAATATAACCAGCCATCCGAACTGTACGCCCGCCGCCTGAACGTTGGCTGAGGGTGCCCCGGCGGGTCGGCGGCCGCCTCACCATTACGGGCCCGCCTGCGCCAGCTGTTACTCTCGTAGACTGCTTGACGCGCGCTGGATAAGTGGGGTCGCATTCCATTCCCTGCGGGTCGGCGCACGCAACGCAGGACTAACCGAACGCTGGCCAGACCAGCCCATTTGGCACGCCGCGACCAGAGCTCGGCTGCGCAGGAGGAAGAGTGCTCTCGGCTTTCATCTCGTCACTGCGAACAGTCGACCTGAGACGGAAGATCCTGTTCGCGCTGGGCATCATCGTCCTGTACCGGCTGGGGGCGGCGATCCCCTCGCCGGGGGTGGACTACCCGAAGGTGCAGCAGTGCATCACCGAGGTCACCGGCGGTGAGGCGGCGCAGGTCTACTCGTTGATCAACCTGTTCTCCGGCGGCGCGCTGCTGCAGCTGTCGGTGTTCGCGATCGGCGTGATGCCCTACATCACCGCCAGCATCATCGTGCAGCTGCTCACCGTGGTGATCCCGCGGTTCGAGGAGCTGCGCAAAGAAGGCCAGTCCGGCCAGAACAAGATGACCCAGTACACCCGGTACCTGACCGTGGCGCTGGCCATCCTGCAGGCCACCAGCATTGTGGCGCTGGCCGCCAACGGCGGGTTGCTGCAAAGCTGCACCGTCGCCCACGACATCATCGCCGACCCGAGCATCTTCACCCTGATCGTGATCGTGCTGGTGATGACGGCCGGCGCGATCCTGGTGATGTGGATGGGTGAGCTGATCACCGAGCGCGGCATCGGCAACGGCATGTCGCTGCTGATCTTCGTCGGGATCGCCGCCCGGATCCCGATCGAAGGCAAATCCATCCTGCAGAGCCGCGGCGGGCTGATCTTCACCGCGGTGTGTGTGGCCGCGCTGGTCATCATCGTCGGCGTGGTGTTCGTCGAGCAGGGCCAGCGCCGCATCCCGGTGCAGTACGCCAAGCGGATGGTGGGCCGGCGCATGTACGGCGGCACCTCCACCTACCTGCCGCTCAAGGTCAACCAGGCCGGGGTGATCCCGGTGATCTTCGCGTCGTCGCTGATCTACATCCCGCAGCTGGTCACCCAGCTGGTCAAAAGCGGCAGCGGCGGCCTCGGCAACGGCTGGTGGGACAAGTTCGTCGGCAGCTACCTGTCCGACCCCAGCAACCCGGTCTACATCGCCATCTACTTCGGGCTGATCATTTTCTTCACCTACTTCTACGTGTCGATCACGTTCAACCCCGACGAACGCGCCGACGAGATGAAGAAGTTCGGTGGCTTCATCCCCGGTATCCGCCCGGGCAAACCCACCGCGGACTACCTGCGGTTCGTGCTGAGCCGCATCACCCTGCCGGGCTCGATCTACCTGGGCCTGATCTCGGTGCTGCCCAACCTGTTCCTGCATATCGGCAATACCGGCACGGTGCAGAATCTGCCGTTCGGCGGCACCGCGGTCCTGATCATGATCGGTGTCGGGTTGGATACCGTCAAACAGATCGAGAGCCAGCTGATGCAGCGCAACTACGAAGGGTTCCTGAAGTGAGAGTCGTACTACTGGGACCGCCCGGCGCCGGCAAGGGCACCCAAGCGGCGAAGTTGGCCGAGAAGCTCGGCGTTCCGCAGATCTCCACCGGCGACCTGTTTCGGCACAACATCGCCGAGGGCACCGAGCTGGGCCGCCAGGCCAAGCGCTACCTCGACGCCGGCGACCTGGTGCCGCCGGAGCTGACGAACGCGCTGGTCGCCGACCGCATCGACCAGCCCGACGCCGCCAACGGCTTCATCCTCGACGGCTACCCGCGCTCGGTGGAACAGGCCGAGGCGCTGCACGACATGCTCGAAGCCCGGCAGACCAAGCTGGACGCGGTGCTGGAGTTCCGGGTGTCCGAGGAGGAACTGCTGCAGCGGCTCAAGGAGCGCGGCCGCGCCGACGACACCGCCGAGGTCATCCACAACCGGATGAACGTCTACCGCGACGAGACCGCGCCGCTGCTGGACTACTACCAGCACGAGCACGAGCTGCACGCCGTGGACGCGGTGGGCAGCCTGGACGAGGTGTTCGCCCGGGCCCTGCACGCCCTGGGCCGCTAGCCGATGATGGCGCTGCCCCGGTTACGCAGCAAAAGGGTCGTCGCCCAACGCAGCGCCGCTGAACTCGACGCGATGGCCGCCGCGGGCGCGGTGGTCGCCGCCGCGCTGGCCGCCGTCCGCGCCGCGGCCGTGGCCGGGGTGTCCACCCTGGACCTCGACGAGGTCGCCGAATCGGTGATCCGCGACGCCGGCGCCACCCCCTCGTTCTTGGGCTATCACGGGTTCCCGGCGTCGATCTGCAGCTCGGTCAACGACCGGGTGGTGCACGGCATCCCGTCCGCCACCGAGATCCTGGCGGCCGGGGACCTGGTGTCCATCGACTGCGGTGCGATCCTGGACGGGTGGCACGGCGACGCCGCCATCACCTTCGGGGTGGGGCCGCTGGACCCGGCCGACGAGGCGCTCTCGGCGGCGACCCGGGCGTCGATGGAGGCCGGGATCGCGGCGATGCTGCCCGGCAACCGGCTCAGCGACGTCTCGCACGCGATCGAGTCGGGCACCCGCGCCGCCGAGGACAGCCACGGCCGCAAATTCGGCATCGTCGCCGGCTACGGCGGGCACGGGATCGGCCGGCAGATGCACATGGACCCGTTTTTGCCCAACGAGGGCGCCCCGGGCCGCGGTCCGCTGCTGGCCGTCGGTTCGGTGCTGGCCATCGAACCGATGCTGACCCTGGGCACCACCGCGACCGTCGTGCTCGACGACGAATGGACCGTCAAAACCGCCGACGGCTCGCGGGCCGCCCACTGGGAACACACCGTGGCCGCCACCGAGGACGGGCCGCGGATCCTGACCGCCGGGTAGCGGGCGGCGCACCGCGGTGAACTGAACCCGCGGCCGCGTCGTGTTACTGGCATCGTCCCGAGTTAGGGGAACAGATGGCCAGGCAGCATCGGGTGGTCGACCACATCGTCGAGCACCTCGCCGGAATCGGCGTCGACTACCTCTTCGGTGTCGACGGTGCCAACATCGAAGACCTCTACGACGCAGCGCATTTCTGCTCCGGTGTCACCGCGATCCTGGCCAAGCACGAGTTCTCCGCGGCGACGATGGCCGACGGCTACGCCCGCAGCCGCCCGGGGCTGGGGGTGGTCGCGGCGACGTCGGGCGGGGGAGCGCTGAACCTCGTTCCGGGCCTGGGGGAATCGCTGGCCAGCCGGGTGCCGGTGCTGGCGGCGGGGTGGTTGACGTGTTCGTGGTGGTCGTCGTCGTGGTTGTGGTGGTTGTCGGCGCCTTCTCGCCGCCGCCACCGCAGCCGACCGCCAGCGTGAGCGCAGCCGCGCTGCCGAACACTGCCATCGCCATTCTGCCTTGCGGTTTCATGAGACCCTGAACCCCTCTCGTCTTTGCCTTCTACTTGTACCCGAGATGGGTGACGGCAAAACGTCAGGGCTCTGACCAGGAACGATGCGCCGCGGGCGCCCGGGGTCAGAACGTCCAGCTGTCCGGGGCGGTCAGCACAAACCCGTGGCGCTGATCGCTTTTGGCGTCCTCGATCACGCACGCGGTCATGGCCGTATCGGCTGCGCAGACCGCGACCGGGCCGGATCGCCAACTTTCTTGGGTCACCTTCTTGCCGGCGGGTAGCGGTTTGTACGCCTCCGGAGCGACCGTCCCCTCATGCCAGCCCGCGCCGTCGAGGTACTGATACTTTTCCATCGCGGCCACATCCACGTCGCCGAAGTCTCCCGGTCGGAAATCCGCCGTTAAAGCGACCTTGGCTGCGTTGTGCGAGGTGCCGAGCAACACACCCCAACACTCCGCCTCCAGGTAGGAAGCCTTGGTGGTGTAGCTCATGCGGCAGCGGTATCCGCCCGGCGCGAGAAACTGGACGCCGGTGGTGCTGTATGCGTAATAGGTGCGGTAATCCTGCGCGTTCACCGCGGCGTAGCCTCTCAGGTCCGGGAATTGCCCGGGATCCGCCGCCGCCACCGGTGGCAGGGCCGCGCCCGCCCAGACGCACACCGCAGCGCACAGCGCGCCGCGTAAGGCCGCGATCGACATGGCTCACCCCCCTGAGAACCCCCGGCTGTGAATATAACGCCGCCCACGGCCGGCCGCGGACGCAATTTATCGCCGGTCACCCCAGCGAGCGGCGGCTGACAAACCGGCGCGGCAGCCCGGTGACCGGGTCAACGAATTCCAGGGTGTGCGCCAACAGCTGCAACGGCGTGCTGAAGTCATCGGGCGCAACATCAACAACGTTGGGGTACAGCGGGTCTCCGTCGATCGGCACACCCAAGGAAGCCATGTGCACGCGCAGCTGATGGGTGCGCCCGGTGCGCGGGGTCAACCGGTACAGCCCGTCGCCGAGGTCTTCGATCAACGTTGCGGCGTTCGGCTCGCCGGGTTCCTCGACGGCTTGTAAGCAGCCGCGGCGCTTGATGATTCGGCTTTGCACCAGGGTCGGCAACACCACCGTCGGGACACCGGTGGCCCGCGCGAGATATGTCTTGCGCGCCGCACCGCGGGAAAACAGGGTCTGATACCGACCCCGCAGCGCGCGACGCACGGTGAACATCAGCACCCCGGCGGTCAACCGGTCCAGCCGGTGGGCGGGGCTGAGCTCGGGCAGGTCGAGTTCGCGGCGCAGCCGCACCAGCGCGCTCTGCGCGACGTGCC
>PPEA01000466.1 GCA_002967005.1 Mycobacterium talmoniae | reverse complement strand
CCAGCTGCAGGCCCGCATCGAGGTGGAGCAGCGCCGCGCCGAGCAGGCCCAGGCCGCGCTGCAGGCCGACGTGATCGCGCCGGCCGAGGCGCAACGGCAAGCCGACATTGCCCGCGCCGAGGGCCAGCGCCAGTCGGCGATCCTGACCGCTCAGGCCCAGGCGGAGGCCGCCCGGCAATCCGGTGAGGCCCAGGCCGACGCGCGCAAGGCGGCCGCCGACGCCGTGCGGGTGGAACGTCAGGCCGAGGCCGACGGCGCCAGGGCGAGCCTGGTCGCCGAGGCCGAGGGCACCAAGGCACGGTTGATCGCCGAGGCCGAGGGCACCAAGGCCAAGCTGCTGGCCGAGGCCGAGGGCAAGAAGAAGATCGCCGAGGCGCTGAACAGCTACAGCGCCGAAGCCGCCCGGATGCTGATGCTGCCCGACGTGCTGTCCTCGGTGGTCGAGGCCACCCAGGCGGCGGCCTCCCCGCTGTCGGAGATCGAGCGGCTGTCGATCATCGGCGGCGCCGGCGACACCCGGGACGCGTTGGGCGGCCTGCTCGGCATCAGCCCGCTGAGCCTGGCCAAGGTGCTCGAGACGCTGAAGGCCTCCGGGATCGACGTGGCCGCGATGCTCAACCGCTCGCCGAATTCCGAGCAGCCGGCCGCGCCGGCCGCGGAGGTGGTGACCACCAACGACCACCCGGTTCCGACCGTCGAGTAGCGCGGAATAGTTTCCGCCGCCGGCGCGGTTGGAGCGACCATGACGGACACGGTCGCGCACAAACCCAATCTCGGTCGGTTCGGCTCGTTCGGCCGCGGCGTCACCCCCGAGCAAGCCAAGGACATCGAGGCGCTGGGCTACGGGGCGGTCTGGGTGGGCGGCTCACCGCCGGCCGAGCTGGACTGGGTGGAACCGATCCTGGCGGCGACGAGCACGCTGCAGGTGGCCACCGGCATCGTCAACATCTGGACGGCGCCCGCCCCGGCCGTCGCCGAGTCGTTCCACCGCATCGATCGGGCCTACCCGGGCCGGTTCCTGCTCGGCATCGGCGTCGGGCACCGCGAGGCCGTCGCCGAATACCGCAAACCGTACGACGCGCTGGTGGACTACCTGGACCGGCTCGACGATTACGGGGTGCCCGCCGAGCGTCGGGTGCTGGCCGCGCTGGGCCCCAAGGTGCTGGGGCTGTCGGCGCAACGCGGCGCCGGGGCGCACCCGTATCTGACCACCCCGGAGCACACCGCGCAGGCCCGCGAGCTGCTGGGCCGGGCGGCGTTTTTGGCGCCCGAACACAAGGTGGTGCTGACCACCGACGCCGAGCGGGCCCGCGCGGTGGGGCGCAAGGCGCTCGGTATCTACCTCAACCTGGCCAACTACCTGAACAACTGGCGGCGGCTGGGTTTCACCGACGACGACCTCGCCGCGCCGGGCAGCGACCGCCTGGTCGACGCCGTGGTCGCCTACGGCACCCCGGAGCAGATCGCGGCCCGGCTCACCCAGCACCTCGACGCCGGGGCCGACCATGTCCCTGTCCAGGTGCTCACCGGACCTGACAAACTGGTCCCGGCGCTGGCCGAACTGGCCGGCCCGTTAGGACTGACACCGTAATACGGAGGACCATGACCTGCGCCGGCGACGATGCAGAACGAAGCGACGAGAAGGAGCGGCGCCGATGACTGAAGCGCTGTCGCTCAAGCCCGAGCTGGGTTCCTACGGCGTGTGGACGATGGGGCCGATCCGGCCCGAGCAGGCGGTCGAGATCGAGCGGCTGGGCTACGGCACGGTCTGGGTGGGCGGCTCCCCCGCCGCCGACCTAGCATTCGTGGAACCGATCTTGGAGGCCACCTCGACGCTGCAGGTGGCCACCGGCATCGTCAACATCTGGTCGGCGCAGGCGCAGCCGGTGGCCGAGTCCTACCACCGCATCGAAGAGGCGCATCCGGGCCGGTTTTTGCTCGGGGTCGGCGCCGGGCATCCCGAGCACACCCAGCAGTACCGCACGCCGTATCAAGCGTTGGTCGACTACCTCGACGCCCTCGACGCCGCCGGGGTGCCGACCAGCCGCCGCGTGCTGGCGGCGTTGGGCCCCAAGGTGTTGCAGCTGTCGGCGCAGCGCAGCGCCGGGGCGCATCCGTATCTGACCACCCCCGAGCACACCGCGCACGCCCGCGAACTCGTCGGCAACACCGTGCTTTTGGCGCCCGAGCACAAGGTGGTGCTCACCACCGACGCCGCCGAGGCCCGCGCGGTGGGGCGCAAAGCGGTCGGCTTCTATCTCGGGTTGTCCAACTACGTCAACAACTGGAAGCGGTTGGGATTCACCGACGCCGACGTGCGTGAGCCCGGCAGCGACCGCCTCATCGACGGCGTCGTCGCGCACGGAACCGCCGACGCCGTCGCCGCCGGCCTGGGTGAGCACCTGGCGCCGGCGCCGACCATGTGGCGATTCAGGTGCTGGGCGGTTGGGACAAGCTGCTGCCCACGCTGACCGAATTGGCCGGGCCGCTGGGGCTCGCGACCTGAACCCCCGGGCGATTCAGCGCGGTGGATCAATGGCCAGTGGCGGTCCGCCGTAGCGACTCACTGGGACGCGCCGGTCAGGCCGCGACGCAGGCGGCGGTGACGGTGGGTGAAAAAGGCCGACAGGACGGCGCTCAGCAGCGCGCCCCAGCCGGGAATCAGACCCATCGGCGCCTGCGGCGCCAACGTGATTTCGTCGCTGACGATCGTCTTGTCGCCGTCGGGTTCCAGGGTCCGGTGGTGCACCCAAATCCGCATGCCGGTCATCACCGACTCTTCCCGAAACATCCGCCCGGGCTCGATCTCGGCGATGGTGATGTCGTCGAATCCGAACGGCACGATCCCGAACAGGAGCAGCACACTCTTTCCGATCCGGGTGCCGGGCGTCACGTCGGCGATGGATTTCCCGCGGAACCGCCGCGGCATGGTCATCTTCAGGTAGGGGTTCATCTCGTCGTTGATCCCCTCTTGGGTGGTGACCCGCTGCCAGACCCGCTCGATCGGGCAGTCGATCTCGCTGACCTTGCGGAACACCTGCGGCGCGGTGTGAATTGATCTCATCTCACCCTTCCGTCATTGACTGCCGATCCGGCTCTCGCCGCCAGCAGCTCGACGCCGTCGGCGGGGGCCGCCAGATCTGCTCGATCATTCCGGCCCGGGAGCTTTTGCGTCGGCCTTCGGCCGCACCGCTCCGCTAGGGTTGCACCATGCGACTGCTGGTCACCGGGGGTGCCGGGTTCATCGGCGCCAATTTTGTGCACAGCACCGTGCGGGAGCGCCCCGACGTGACGGTGACGGTGCTCGACGCGTTGACCTACGCCGGCAGCCGCGAATCTTTGGCCGGCGTGGCGGATGACATCCGGCTGGTGCAGGGCGATATCACCGACGCCGAGCGGGTGTCGGCGCTGGTCGCCGAGTCCGACGCAGTGGTCCACTTCGCCGCCGAAACCCATGTCGACAACGCGTTGGCCGACCCGGAGCCGTTCCTGCACGCCAACGTGATCGGCACGTTCACCGTGTTGGAGGCGGTGCGCCGGCACGGGGTGCGGCTCCACCACGTGTCCACCGACGAGGTCTACGGCGACCTGCCGCTCGACGGCCCGCAGCGGTTCACCGAGTCGACGCCCTACAACCCGTCGAGCCCCTACTCGTCGACCAAGGCCGCCGCCGACCTGTTGGTGCGGGCCTGGGTGCGCTCCTACGGCGTGGCCGCGACGATCTCGAACTGCTCCAACAACTATGGCCCGTATCAGCATGTGGAGAAGTTCATCCCTCGCCAGATCACCAATCTGCTCACCGGGCGGCGGGCCAAGCTGTACGGCCGCGGCGCCAACGTGCGCGACTGGATCCACGTCGATGACCACAACGCGGCGGTATGGCGCATTCTGGACGCCGGCCGGCCCGGCCGCACCTACCTGATCGGCGCCGACGGTGAACGCGACAACCGGTCCGTGGTGCAGGCCATCCTGCGGCTGATGGGCCGCGACCCCGACGATTTCGAGCAGGTGACCGACCGGGCCGGGCACGACCTGCGCTACGCCATCGACCCGTCGACGTTGGGAGACGAGTTGGGCTGGGCGCCCAAGCACACCGACTTCGAGGAGGGGCTGCGCGCCACCATCGAGTGGTACCGCGCCAACGAATCCTGGTGGGCGCCACTGAAGGACGCCGTCGAGGCGCGCTACGAGCAGCGGGGGCAGTGACGTGACCGCACGTGAACTCGCCGTTCCCGGCGCCTGGGAGATCACCCCGCAGCTGCATGCCGATTCCCGCGGCCTGTTTTTCGAGTGGTTCACCGACCGCGAGTTCACCGCGTTCGCCGGTCACCGGTTCGACCTGCGGCAGGCCAACTGTTCGGTGTCGGCGGCCGGGGTGCTGCGCGGCCTGCATTTCGCCCAGCTGCCCCCCAGTCAAGCCAAATATGTGACGTGCGTGTCCGGTTCGGTGTTCGACGTGGTGGTCGACATCCGGGTGGGCTCCCCGACCTTCGGCCGCTGGGATGCGGTGCTGCTCGACGCCCGGGATCGCCGCTCGGTTTATCTGTCCGAGGGGTTGGCACACGGCTTCGTTGCGCTGCAGGACAACTCGACGGTGATGTATCTGTGTTCGGCGGGCTACGACCCGCAGCGCGAACACACCATCGCCGCCACCGACCCGGCGTTGGGCATCGAGTGGCCAACGGATCACCCGCTGACCTTGTCCGAGCGGGATGCCGGCGCGCCCACGTTGGCCGAGGTCCAAGCGTCCGGGCTGCTGCCCAGCTGGGCGGAGACCCAAGCCTTCGTGGAGGGGTTGGCTGGCCACTGAAATCGACGTCTTAATTCCGCAAACCTCCGATTCTCGGGGCTGTGTGTCAATCTCGACGTCGATTTCAGCAGCCCCGGGCGACCGACGCGTGGGCATATCGCGGAGGCCACGGCCGGTAACCCTGCATCCGCGAAATATGCGGCCATCCCCTATCCACCGAGCCCATCGTCGGCATAGATTGAGGCGTGGGGCTCAACCGGCTCGAAAGCCACCCCCGCCGTTCGAAGGAACTGCCGCCCAAACCGAATGCGCGACCGCTTCGGGTCCTCGTCGTGGGCGCCGGTGTGGGCGGCATCTCCGTGGCCCGGGGGTTACTGCAAGACGGGCACGACGTCACCGTCTACGAACAGCGCCCGCAGGTGCGCGCCGCCGGTGGCGCCGTGACCATCTGGCCCAATGGCGCGGCGGTGCTGCGGCAGCTGGGTGTCAGCATGGACGGGGCCGGTCAGACACTGTCCACCGTGCGGGTGGTGACCTCCACGGGACGTCGGCTCACCACGCTCGACGCGGCCGCCATCGCGGACCGGATGGGCGCCCCGGTGCGAATGGTCCCGCGTCGAATCCTGTTGGCCCGCCTGCTGGCCGGCTTTCCGGCCGAACGCATCCGCTGCAATTCCCGTGCGGTCGGGGTGACCAGCACGCCCACCGGGGTGCAGCTCGAGTTCGAGGACGACGGCTGGGCCGACGGCGATCTGGTGATCGGCGCCGATGGCCTGCACTCGATGGTGCGCGACATCGTCGGCGGGCGGGATGCGGAGCCGACCGGCTGGTGCAGCTGGCAGGGACTGATCACCCTGCCCGAGATCGCCGATAAGCAAGTCGCCATGGTCATGGTCGGCGATCACGGAAACCTGGGCCTGTGGCCTGCCGGCGGCCGCGATCTGCAGTTCTGGTTCGACCTGCCCTGGTCCGTCGGCTTCGTCCGACCCAAGGATCCCCTCTCGCTGATCCGATCCAGTTTTACCGGCTGGTCCGACCGAGCCGACCGGGTCTTGGCGACGTTGACCGACGACGACCTGGCCCCGTCGCCGTACCCGCATTTTCGGCATCCGATTCCGCGGTCGCCGGGCCTGGGCGCGGTGACCCTGCTCGGGGATGCGGCACACACCATGCCGCCCACCCTGGCACAGGGCACCAATCAGGCGTTGCTCGACACGATGGTGTTGCGCAAGGCGCTGTCGGATTGCCGCACCGGCGATTTGGCGGCCGCACTGCGCTGGTACGAGAAGACCCGGCGCCGCAAGGTGAGGGCGGTGTCCTGGGTGGCATCGCGGCAGGTGTCCCACGGTGAAGCCGTGCTGCGGCCGGCGGCGATGCTGTCGGACCGGTTCATGACCTGGACGTTGACGATGTTTTTGCGCGCGGTCAGTCACCGCCGGATGTGGGCGACCAGGGAATGACCCCATCGGAGGATCCGGTACGAGTACGCGCCGAAGTCGATGCGCCCTCGCGCTGGCTGTGGCTGGTCAAATGGTGCGTGCTGGCCGTCCCGCACTACCCGATCCTGATCGGGCTGTATCTGGCGTATCCGGTGCTGACCATCGCTGCCGGCGTGGCGATTTTGTTCACCGGCCGGTATCCGCGACCGATCTTCGACGTCACCGTCGGGACGCTGCGCTGGTCCTGGCGACTCATGAATTACCGGTTCCCGATGAACAGCACCGACAAATACCCGCCGTTTAGCCTCGCGTCGCGGCCCGACTACCCCGCCGACCTAGAGGTCGACTACCCACGCCGGCTCAGCAACCGGGCCGCCCTAGTCAACTGGTGGCTGTTGGCGATCCCGCAGATCCTGCTCTGCTGGGCGATGGAGCCGCTGCTGCAGGTGCTGTGCGTGATCGCGGCGCTGGGGTTGTTGTGCACCGGGACGATCCCGCGCGGCATGTACGAGCTGCTGCTGGGCATCGTGCGATGGCGCTACCGGGTGGCCGTCTACGTCTCGTTGATGCGCGAGGAGTATCCACCGTTCCGGCTGGATCTGGGCCGCCGATGACACGCCGTAACCCGGTGTTCCCGTACGTGTATCGGCTCGGCATGCCGATCTTCGACCGGCTGTTCTACCACCGGTATCGGCGCGCGGCGATGAGCCACGCGACCGGCCGGCTGCTGATGGTCGGTTTGGGTCCGGGCACCGACTTGATGTTCCTTCCGGCGGCGGTGACCGCGGTCGCCGCGGTGGAGCCGGACCCGGCAATGCGGCGGATGGCGCGTGCTTTTGCCCGCCGCCACGGTATCGCCGTCGACATCGTCGAGGGCGTCGGCGAGTCGATACCGTTCCCGGACAACAGTTTCGACTCCGTCCACGTCGGGCTGGTGTTGTGTTCGGTCGACGATGTGGCCGCTACCCTCACCGAGATCCGGCGGGTGCTGGTGCCGGGCGGCCGACTGGTGGTGCTGGAGCACGTGCGCGGCGACGGCGCGATGGGGCGCTTTCAGGACCGGATCGCCGGGCCCTGGTCGTGGTTGGCGTCCGGGTGCCGACCCAACCGCCGCACCGTCGACGCGATTGCCGCGGCCGGATTCGATACCAGCGGGCTGCGCAGCCTCCGACGCACCCCGGTGCCGCCGCCGTGCACTCCCCATCTGCAAGGCGTCGCGACGATGGTCGAGCACACTGCAGCGCCGGATCAGTAAACTTATGTTTTACTCATCTTCTATACAGCTTTTTGTAATTCTCGTATAATTTTTCGCTTATTGACGGGTCGTGAGCGTCCAGCCGCCCACACCGTTGCCTGGTTCAAGAATTGGAGTCAGCTATGAACAGTCGGGCTATTGCGGCCGCCGTCGGCACCGCTGCGGGCACCTTCCTCATCGCGCTTGCCACCAGTTCCGTCGCCTCCGCCGACCGCGAGGACGTCCCCTCCCCGGCCGATCCGGACTTCATCAGTCACACCGACAATTTCGGCCTGTTCACCGATACCGCGGCAGCCGACCCGGATGACAGCGAATATGTCGCGAACGTCATCCAAGGTCCCTCCATCCATGGAACCCCGCTCTTCACCGATGTGTTGACCTCGGGCCAGGACCCCTCGGATGCATTGGCGAGCGTGCCTGGCGTGGTCGTGCCCGACGACACGGGCGTCGGGGCGGTCGGGGACACGGTGAACACCTTCGTGGTGCCGGACCTGGGCATCGACAGCACGTTCACCCTGCCCTTTACGGACCCGCTCGCCGAGATCTTCACCGCGTTGGTCCCGCTCGGTTTCTGATCCGCACCGACCTATTCGACGCCGACGGCGTCGATGATGTTCAACCGTGCCGCGCGGCGGGCCGGCGGCAGCGCGCCCAGCAGGGTGATCGCCAGGGCGCCCGTGGTCAAGGCGAGCGCCGTTGGGCTGGGCCGGAAGTCGACGTCGAAACTCATCACGTCCCCGCTGACCAAGCTGTACAGCCACTGGTCGGTCAGCCCGCACAGCAGGCCGGCGACACCGCCGAGGACACCGATGCTGGCCGCCTCGACCAACACCATCTGCAGGGTGAACCGGCGGCTGGCCCCCATGGCCCGCAGCACCCCGATCTCGCGGCGCCGCTCCAGCACCGACAGCGTCAGGGTGTTGAGCAACGCGACGGCGGCCACGAACACCACGATGATCCAGACCGCGTTGGCGATGAACATGCTCTGGTGCAGCGGGGCCTCCAGCCCGGCCAGCGCGGCGCGCCCGTCGTACACGTAGTTGGGGCCAGGCACCGCACGGCGCACCTCGCCACCAGGCG
>PPEA01000465.1 GCA_002967005.1 Mycobacterium talmoniae | reverse complement strand
CCGCGCTGCATCACCTGCCGGTGCGCCGCGACGGCCGGTTCCTGGTCGCGCTGGGCATGGGCGGCATGGGCTACAGCTTCGGCGCCGGGATCGGAATGGCGTTCGGCCGCGGCCGGCGCACCGTGGTGATCGCCGGCGACGGCGCGTTCTACATGCACGGCATGGAGATCCACACCGCCCTGCAGTACCGGCTGCCGGTGACCTTCGTGCTGTTCAACAACAATGCACACGCCATGTGCGTGACCCGCGAGCAGCTCTACTACGACGACCTGTACAGCTACAACCGATTCCGGCCCAGCACGTTGGGGGCCGGGTTGGCCGCGATGTTTCCCGGCCTACCGGCCACGGACGTCAGCGACATCGGCGAGCTGTCCCCGGCGGTGGTGGCCGCGCTCGGTGCCGACGGGCCCGCGGTGGTCAGCGTCGCGTGCTCGGCCGACGAGATGCCGCCGTTCGCACCATTTTTGAGTTCCGCACCCCCGGTTTCCGCACTGAAGGAGGACCACCGTGTCGCTGTCCGCGCTTGACGATATCGTCGCCCACACCGGAAGCACCGACCCGATCGAGGGCCTGGTCCGCATCGAGACCTCGCCCCGCGAAAAAGCCACCCCGATCATCATGGAGATGATGCGGTCGGTGTACCCGCACGAGGAGGTGTTCGGGGAATTCTGCACGGTCAACAGCCACATCGACTGCCGCCCGACGAGTTGTTCGAGTACATGGCCGACACCCGCAGCCTGGAGGAGTGGACCTACAGCCTGCGCGGCTTCACCCCCACCGACGAACCCGGGCTGTGGCTGGCCCACGACCGGCTCGGCTCGGAGACCAAGATCTTCACCCGCACCGTGACCAACGCCGAGGCGCGCACCGTCGACTACCACTGCGCCTGGGATCAGGGCACGCACCTGTGGATGATCTATCTGATGCGGGTCATCGACGCGCAGTTGGTGTTCGACAAGCCCGGCTCGGTGGTGCTGTGGACGAATTGCCACCACCCGTTCTACGACAACAACCCCTATCCGGAGACCGCGCCGCCGCAGCGCCCGGTCTGGGTCGGCGACTTCTGGGACATGTTCGGCGCGGGCCACCTGCTAGAACTGCAGAACCTCAAGGCGATTGCCGAATATCGGCACCGCAACGGCCTGCCGGTGACCCCGGTCTGGATGCGGTGAGGCCGGCCATGAGCACACCGAACGTCAGCCTGATCGACGTCGCCACCTACCTGCCCGGGGCACCCCTCGGCGCCGACTACTACGCGCAGTTCGCCGACTCCGACGCGCTGCGCGACAACGTGATGTTCCGGGCGCCGCGGTACCGCCACCACGTCGGGCCCGACGAAACCGCGATCGACATGGTGGAACGCGCCGCCGCCGGCCTGATCGAGCGGCACGGCCCCGACGTCCTCGAGCAGGTCGACGTGCTGATCACCCACACCCAGGTCCCGGACATGGCGTTCTACGGCGCCGGCGGCGGCATCGCGCACCGGCTGGGCATGCGGCCCGACTGGGTGCTGGACCTGCACAACGGCGGCTGCGCGGCGTTCGTGCTGGGGCTGCAGGT
>PPEA01000464.1 GCA_002967005.1 Mycobacterium talmoniae | reverse complement strand
GGTCGCGCAGAACGCGGCCGGGCAGGTGTTTGACCAACCCGGGGTACGGCGCAAGGCGCAGGCCGCGGTGCCCGGCGACGGCGCCGCGGTGGGGCTGGTGACGGTGTCGGAGCGTTCGCCGATCCTCGACGTGGTGTGCCGCACCTACGGCGAATACGCCGGCGACATGACGCTGACGATGGACCCGCCGCGCAAGTGGTGGCAGGCCGGGCCGGGCGAGGCGTGCATCGGGTTCACCGAGTCCAAGATCACCAAGGTGCTGGCCCGCGGCAACCGGCAGGTTCCCGAGGTGGCCTGGGCGGTCTGTGACCGAATCGGGGTGCGGCCCAAAGATATCGGGCTGTTGGTCACCAACCAGCCGAACCGGGTGTTTCTGCGCAACTGGCGAGAAGCGCTGGAGCTGCCCACCGAACGGCACGTCGACACGTTTGATCAGTGCGGCAACCTGTTCGGGGCCGCGATCCCGATCAACTTCGATCGCGCCGTCGGCGACGGCCGGCGCCAGCCACCGAACCCGGCCAGCAGCAGCCGCCAGCATGGTGGCCACCGCGACCGCGATGACGCCGCCCAGGTCGTGCGCCGGCGCAGCGCCGGCCCCGGCGAGGGGGCTGAACTCGGCGGTGGCGGTGACGGTGCCCGACGGCAGCAGCACCGAGAACACCGCGACGCTGCCCGACTTGAGGCCGTTTTGCTGGAAGGTGACCTTGCCCGCGACTTCGGTCTGGGTCAGCGAGCACAGCCGCCGTTCACCGAGTAGCCCGTAGGCGCAGATCGGGGAGTCGGGGGCAGCGGCGGGGGAGACGAAGGTGCCGGTGAGCGTCTCGATCGGCGACGACCATCCCGCGGCCAGCAGCCAGGTGAACTGCTGCAGATCCGGGCTATCCGACACGGTGCCGGCCACCGTATAAGTCACCGTCGAGGTACCGGTGGGGACGGATATGACCAGGTTTCGGCCATCCACCTGGGCCGACGCCCCGCCCGTTGTCGTCAGGTCGGACACCTGGAAATGCTGGACGCGGTTGGCCTCGACGGGAATGTCCAGCGGCAGGCGATCGGAGGCCGACCCGCCCTGCGGGACGGCGATCGTGGCGGTGACCGCCAGTGATCCGTCGGCCTTGAGGTTCATCTGCACGTCGAGTTTCACGCCCGGCTCGTCGGCCCTAGCGAGCGGAACACCGCCAGCAAACCCCAACACGGCGATCAGACCGACAACCGCGCCGACGCGACCGAGGCGCGCCTGCAGGCGGCCAACAAGTGTCCCTCGCCACATGACCCGCAGAGTAACCTACGTTGACGTGCCCGTTGGTCCACGGATTCGTGAACGCGCGGTCCGATGTCGTGACGCACCGGTTCTGTTGGGGGAGGTTTCGTGAGCCGACCGTGGGACCCGTTTGGTGGCGGGTCGCAAAAACCGTGGGACGGTGACGTGTTCGGTGGCGGCCGCAGTCCCTACGGTCGCCCGTCGAGCACGGCTGCCGATCCGTGGGCCGGGGCCCCGGACCCGTGGAGCGCGGCACCGCAGCCGTACCAGGTCCCGGCCGCCGTCAGCG
>PPEA01000463.1 GCA_002967005.1 Mycobacterium talmoniae | reverse complement strand
GCCAGTTCGACATCGCGCTTCTGGTTGGCGGTGGCGATCGCGGTGTCGGCCTCGGCCTGGGGCCGACCGAGCCCTCCTGGCGGGCCTTGGCCGACTGGATCTGCGCGTCGCGTTCGGCCTCGGCGGTACCCACCGCAGCGTCGCGCTTGACCTCGGCGATGCGGCGCTGCCCCAGCGATTCCAGGTAGCCGTTGAAATCGGAGATCCCGGCGATCTTGAGCACGTCGACTTCCATGCCGATGCGGGCCAGGTCGGCGCCGGCCTCCTCGACCACACTGCGGGCCAGGCTGTCCCGGTTGGAGTTGAGGTCCTCCACCGTCATCGTCGCGGTGATCCCGCGCAGGCTGCCGGCCAGTATGTCGTTGATCTGGTGCTGCAGGTCCTCCAGGTCGGAGGTCAAAAAGCGCTGCACCGCGGTCTGCACCGCCTCGTCGGCCGACCCGATCCGAACCAACCCGACGGCCTCCACGTTGACCGGCACCCCGTTGTTGGACAGCGCGTTTTGCAGCTTGATGCTGACGTTGAACGGTTCCAGCGACATGACGTCGACCCGCTCGATGCCCGGCACCCGGAACCGGGCCCCGCCGCGCACCACCTTGGGCTGGCCGCGGCCGGTGAACACCGCCACCTCATTGGGCGGCACCTTGATGTAGTTCTTCACGTAGATGACCGGCAGGCCGACCAGCAGCAACAATGCCGCGACGGCCGCGACGAAGACGATCAAGACGAGCGACATGGCGGGAGCCTTTCTCCTTAGTGCTCGGGTACCGCGACGACGTGCACGTAGTCGGGGTCCACATCGGCGATGTAGACGCGGGTGGATTTGGCCAGGGTGGCCGGTTCGGTAGTGATGGCGCGGGACCGCACCCGGTTACCGTCGCCGTCGACGAAGGCGACCTCGCCCCACCCGTCGACGGGAACGTCGAGGGTGACCGTGCCCAGCAGGCCGATGTACGACGACCGTCCCCGCTGCGAGTTGGATTGCTGTTTGCGCAGGTAGGGCAGCACCAGGCCCTGCAGGGTCGCCACCAGCAGCACCGCGCTGACCAGCGCCACGCCGCCGGCGGCCGCGGCGCCCAGCCCGGCCCAGGTGCTGACCAGCCCGCCGGTGCCGGCGCCCAGCAATGCCGCCGACACGCTGGTGAGGCTCAGAAACGGCATCCCGTCGTGACCGAAGTCGGTCAGCAGCAGCGCCGACAGCACCGCAACCGCACCGACGACGAACGCCGCCAGGTACACAGCCGACACGGGACTCCTCTCTGCTCAGCCCGTGCCCCCCGGTCCTGTTCGGGCTGGTAGAGCCATCCTCGCATCCCGCGGGGAGGGTCAGGTGCGGAATTTTGGCGCAGGGCGGCGCTGCGGGTATCGTGGAGCACCGGTGCGGCATCCGCGCCGGCTCTTTGCGTGCCCTGTTCTGGAATTCGAGGAATTTCCTGCCACCGGCTCACGTTTTGCAGTCGGAGCGAATTCTGCGCCGAACCGGGCGCAACGTACAGGACAGAAGAGGATCGCCGGAAAGTTATGGCCAAAAAAGACGGCGCCATCGAGGTCGAAGGCCGCGTGGTCGAGCCACTGCCCAATGCGATGTTTCGCATTGAGCTGGAGAACGGCCACAAGGTGCTCGCGCACATCAGCGGCAAGATGCGCCAGCACTACATCCGGATCCTGCCCGAGGACCGGGTGGTGGTGGAGTTGTCGCCCTATGACCTCTCCCGGGGCCGCATCGTGTACCGGTACAAGTAGCGAACCCGCCAACACCAACGTCAACCAGCGATAACGAAGGACCACTACAGCCGTGAAGGTGAACCCGAGCGTCAAGCCGATCTGCGACAAGTGCAGGGTGATCCGCCGGCATGGGCGGGTCATGGTGATCTGCTCCGATCCTCGGCACAAGCAGCGGCAGGGTTAATCCCGCCCGCGACCCACAACTGAATGCAGACCTCCCAGTACCAGTGAGCGGCTGGCATCTTTAGAGATGGGCCAGCTCACCCACGCCCGGACCGGAGGCCGGGCCCCGGAGCAGTCAGCCGGGAACGGGCTGGGATCGACACCTCCGTGACGAAGACGAAAGAGGGCATGCCCCCATGGCTCGACTTGTGGGCGTCGATCTCCCGCGCGATAAGCGCATGGAGATCGCGCTGACCTACATCTACGGCGTCGGCCGGACCCGCTCGCGGGAGATCCTGGCCGCCACCGGTATCGACAAGGACCTGCGCAGCAAGGACCTCACCGACGATCAGCTCACGCACCTGCGTGACTACATCGAAGCCAACCTCAAGGTGGAGGGTGACCTGCGTCGCGAGGTGCAGGCCGACATCCGCCGCAAGATCGAGATCGGCTGCTACCAGGGCCTGCGGCACCGCCGCGGCCTGCCGGTGCGTGGCCAGCGGACCAAGACCAATGCGCGCACCCGCAAGGGCCCCAAGCGCACCATCGCCGGCAAGAAGAAGGCCAGGTAACCCATGCCACCGAAGAAGGCAGCTGCCACCGCCAAGAAGGGGCAGAAGACCCTGAAGACGCGGCGGCGGGAAAAGAAGAACATCCCGCACGGTGCCGCGCACATCAAGAGCACCTTCAACAACACGATCGTGACGATCACCGACCCGTCGGGCAACGTCATCGCCTGGGCGTCGTCGGGCCACGTCGGCTTCAAGGGGTCGCGGAAGTCGACGCCGTTCGCCGCGCAGCTGGCCGCCGAGAACGCCGCCCGCAAGGCGCAGGAGCACGGCGTGAAGAAGGTCGACGTGTTCGTGAAGGGCCCCGGCTCGGGCCGGGAGACCGCCATCCGGTCGCTGCAGGCCGCCGGTCTGGAGGTCGGCGCGATTTCCGACGTCACGCCGCAGCCGCACAACGGCTGCCGTCCGCCCAAGCGGCGCCGGGTCTAGGAGGTACAGGAGAAGATGGCTCGTTACACCGGACCCGCCACCCGCAAGTCGCGCCGGTTGGGCGTCGACCTGGTCGGCGGTGACCAAGCATTCGAGAAGCGTCCCTACCCGCCCGGCCAGCACGGTCGCGCGCGGATCAAGGAGAGCGAATACCGGCTGCAGCTGCAGGAGAAGCAGAAGGCCCGCTTCACCTACGGCGTGCTGGAGAAGCAGTTCCGCCGCTACTACGCCGAGGCCGTGCGCCGCGGCGGCAAGACCGGCGAGGAGCTGCTGCGCATCCTGGAAAGCCGGCTGGACAACGTGATCTACCGGGCCGGGCTGGCCCGGACCCGGCGGATGGCCCGCCAGCTGGTCAGCCACGGCCACTTCACCGTCAACGGCGTCAAGGTGGACATCCCCAGCTACCAGGTGTCGCAGTACGACATCATCGACGTCCGCGACAAGTCGCTGAACACGCTGCCGTTCCAGATCGCCCGCGAGACCGCCGGTGACCGGCCCATCCCGGGCTGGCTGCAGGTGGTGGGGGAGCGGCAACGCATCCTGGTCCACCAGCTGCCCGAGCGGGCGCAGATCGACGTCCCGCTCACCGAGCAGCTGATCGTCGAGTTCTACTCGAAGTAACCGCCCGCACCATCCGGTGCGGGTCCCCAACGGCATCAAATAGCGGGTGCCGAGAAGGAGATAGAAACACCATGCTGATCTCTCAGCGACCCACCCTGTCCGAAGAGGTTATCGCCGACAACCGGTCCCAGTTCGTCATCGAACCGTTGGAGCCCGGCTTCGGCTACACCCTCGGCAACTCGTTGCGGCGCACGCTGCTGTCGTCGATTCCCGGCGCGGCGGTCACCAGCATCCGCATCGACGGTGTGCTGCACGAGTTCACCACCGTGCCCGGCGTCAAGGAAGACGTCACCGACATCATCTTGAACCTCAAGGCGCTGGTGGTGTCCTCCGAGGAGGACGAGCCGGTCACCATGTACCTGCGCAAGCAGGGTCCGGGTGCGGTCACCGCGGGCGACATCGTGCCGCCGGCCGGGGTCACCGTGCACAACCCCGACATGCACATCGCCACCCTCAACGACAAGGGCAAGCTGGAGGTCGAGCTCGTCGTCGAGCGCGGCCGTGGCTACGTGCCGGCCGTGCAGAACAAGGCGTCGGGCGCCGAGATCGGCCGCATCCCGGTGGATTCCATCTACTCGCCGGTGCTCAAGGTCACCTACAAGGTGGAGGCCACCCGCGTCGAGCAGCGCACCGACTTCGACAAGCTGATCCTGGACGTGGAGACCAAGAACTCGATCAGCCCGCGCGACGCGCTGGCGTCGGCGGGCAAGACCCTGGTCGAATTGTTCGGTCTGGCCCGTGAACTCAACGTCGAAGCCGAGGGCATCGAGATCGGGCCGTCGCCGGCCGAGGCCGACCACATCGCCTCCTTCGCGCTGCCGATCGACGACCTGGACCTGACCGTGCGGTCCTACAACTGCCTCAAGCGCGAGGGTGTGCACACCGTCGGTGAGCTGGTGGCCCGCACCGAGTCCGACCTGCTCGACATCCGCAACTTCGGGCAGAAGTCGATCGACGAGGTGAAGATCAAGCTGCACCAGCTGGGCCTGTCGCTCAAGGACAGCCCGGCCAGCTTCGACCCGTCGCAGGTCGCCGGCTACGACGCCGCGACCGGCACCTGGTCGGCCGACGGTGGCTACGACGACCAGGACTACGCCGAAACCGAACAGCTGTAAAGAATTCCGTCCCGGCCCTACCTGATACGGGGGCCGGCCCCATTTAGGAGAAGCCAGCAATGCCCAAGCCCACCAAGGGCCCTCGCCTCGGCGGGTCGTCCTCGCACCAGAAAGCGATCCTGGCGAACCTGGCCACGTCGCTGTTCGAGCATGGCCGGATCAAGACCACCGAGGCCAAGGCCCGGGCGTTGCGGCCGTACGCGGAGAAGCTGATCACCCACGCCAAGAAGGGCACGCTGCACAACCGGCGTGAGGTGCTCAAGAAGATCCGCGACAAGGATGTGGTGCACACCCTGTTCGCCGAGATCGGTCCGCACTTCGCGGACCGCAACGGCGGCTACACCCGCATCATCAAGGTCGAGGCGCGCAAGGGCGACAACGCCCCGATGGCGGTCATCGAACTGGTGCGGGAGAAGACGGTGACCTCCGAGGCCGACCGGGCGCGCCGGGTCGCGGCGCCGGCGCCGGAGAAGGCGCCCGAA
>PPEA01000462.1 GCA_002967005.1 Mycobacterium talmoniae | reverse complement strand
CTGGTGCGACGGTTGGGGCGGCTGCTGCCCACCGACGTCCGGGTGCGCCAGATCGCCCGCGCCGCCGCCGGGTTCGACGCCCGGTTTTCGGCGCTGCGCCGCCACTACGTCTACCGGTTATCGACCGCGCTACGGGGTGGACCCGCAGCAGGCCCGCTACGTCACGGTGTGGCCGCGGGCCCTAGACGTCGACGCGATGAACGCGGCATCGCGAAACCTGCTGGGGCTGCACGATTTCGCCGCGTTTTGCCGACACCGCGTCGGCGCCACCACGATTCGCGACCTGCAGCGCCTGGAGTGGACGCGCGACGGCGACCAGGTCACCGCGCATGTCACCGCTGACGCGTTCTGCTGGTCGATGGTGCGCTCCCTGGTGGGGGCGCTGCTGGCGGTCGGTGCCGGTCGCCGCAGCCCGGGCTGGTGTGCCGCGCTGCTGGAGGCCAGCCACCGGTCCAGCGACTTCGCGGCCGCCCCGGCGCACGGCCTGACGCTGGTGGGTGTCGACTACCCGCCGGATGACGAGTTGGCGGCGCGCACCGTGATCACCCGCGACCTGCGCCGCCGCTAGACCAGGCCGGCGACGAACGCGGCGGCCTGGTTGGTCAGCCCGGGGGTGTAGCCGGAGTGCGCGCTGAAGTTCTGCCCGTCGGAGCAGACCGGGTCGCCGTCGGCGCACAGGTCGATGGTCTTGGGCCCCCAGGTCGGACTGTTCGTTAACGGCTGACCCATCCGGGCCGACGGGTTGCCGAACACCGCGATCGCCGCGACGTGATCGGCAGCCTCCGCCGGCAGTGGCGCGCTGAACCCGAGGCCAGGCACCGGGGCCGCGGCGACAACGTCGATCACCGCGGCGCCTTGGGAGTAGCCGCCGAGCACCAGTCGAGTGTCCGGACAGTTGTTGGCCATGTCCTGGACGTGGGCGCTGGCGTCGTTGGCGCCGTCCGCGGCGGCGCGGAAGTCGTAGCTGGCCGGATAGTTCACCCCGTAGGCGCCGACGGATCTGCCCCCCACCTGGGACCGCAGCGACCCGATGAAGGCGTTGCCGACCCGCCCGACCCCCGGCGAGTCGTTGGTGCCGCGGGCGAACACCACCTCGATGTCCGGGCAGGCCGCCGACGCGCTGGGCAGCATGGCCGTGGGTAGCGCCGCGGGG
>PPEA01000461.1 GCA_002967005.1 Mycobacterium talmoniae | reverse complement strand
GCATTGGGCGGTCCCGGGCCGCCGGGTAGCGCCACAAAGCCGGCGACGGCCGCGGTCGGGTCGTCGCGGTAGTAACCCCGGGCTGCCGCGATGTCGATCAGCGAGGGCGTCAGGGTGGCGGGCATCAGCGTGTTCTCCTTCGCGATGCGGATTTCCGGCACCGTAGTCGGTGCGCGCTCACCGCGTGTGCGCTGTTCCACAGGCGAGGTGCCGGTGGCGGTCGCCGCTGGGCGGCGCACCGGTTGGGCTGACCCGTCGGCGAAACCCACCGGAACCAAACCGGCCGGGTCGCAGTCCAACTAGGTGTGAACGCATTGAGCACCGATTGCGAGTCGATGCGCGCGGTCGCCGCCGACCTGGCGAACACCGCCCATCGGGCTGCCGGGGTGTGGGGGAGATAAGCGGGCGGTGTGGCCTCGATGGAGGGGAGTCATCGGGCCACACCCCTTCGCATCGCGCGAAGCCGGCGCGTGGGCGTGCAAGCGGGGCGGGCCCCCGATCGCCCCGCGAGATTGCAGCCAGGCAGCGATCCGCTCGATGTTTCGCTGCCTGGTTTCCATCTCGCGGCGTTGTGGGGTGGACCCCGTTTTGACCTGCGTCGATGCCCGCCGGTAAGCTGCCTCGTTGGCGTGCGGTACGCACGGGTCTCGGGTCACTGTCGGTCGCCGAGAACAGCCCGGCCGTCGTCGCCGGACCGGCACCCGGTCACCAACCGGGATTCAACCCGAGAAAAGGAGCGCTGTGCCTACCTACGCGCCGAAGGCGGGTGACACCACGCGGTCGTGGTACGTCATCGACGCCACGGACGTGGTGCTCGGCCGTCTCGCCGTCGCGGCAGCCACCCTGCTGCGCGGCAAGCACAAGCCGACGTTCACGCCCAACGTCGACGGTGGCGACTTCGTCATCGTCATCAACGCCGACAAAGTTGCCATCAGCAGTGACAAGCCGAAACGCACCTGGATCTACCGCCACTCGGGTTACCCGGGCGGGCTGCGCAAGCGCACCGTCGGCGAGATGATGCAAAGCCGTCCCGACCGCGTCGTCGAGAAGGCGATCGTGGGCATGCTCCCCAAGAACAAGCTGGGCCGCCAGATCCAGCGCAAACTGCGCGTCTACGCAGGCCCGGAGCATCCGCACACCGCTCAGCAGCCGATTCCGTACGAGATCAAGCAGGTGACGCAATGACCGAGACCGTGACCGAGGAGGCCGGCGCCGTCGACGCGGTTGCCGAGAGCCCCGAGGCCGTCGCCCAGGAACCGGTGTACCTCGAGCGTCCGATCCAGACGGTCGGCCGCCGCAAGGAAGCCGTGGTGCGGGTGCGGCTGATGCCCGGCACCGGCAAGTTCGACCTCGACGGGCGCAGCCTGGAGGACTACTTCCCCAACAAGGTGCACCAGCAGCTCATCAAGGCCCCGCTGGTGACCGTGGACCGGGTCGACCACTTCGACATTTACGCCCACCTCGACGGCGGCGGCCCGTCCGGGCAGGCCGGTGCGCTGCGCCTGGCCATCGCCCGCGCGTTGATCGTCGCGCAGCCCGAGGACCGGCCGGCGTTGAAGAAGGCGGGCTTTTTGACCCGTGACCCGCGTTCCACCGAGCGCAAGAAGTACGGTCTGAAGAAGGCGCGGAAGGCCCCGCAGTACAGCAAGCGGTGATCGCCGGTCACATTCTGGCCGCGAGCGTGCGCCAAAACGGTCCTTTGTTGGCGTGTCGGGCCGGGGACACGCACGCTCGCGGCGGATAAAGGATGGCTATGGGTCGACTATTCGGCACCGACGGCGTTCGTGGGGTCGCCAACCGCGAGCTGACCGCCGAGCTTGCGCTCGCCTTGGGCG
>PPEA01000460.1 GCA_002967005.1 Mycobacterium talmoniae | reverse complement strand
CACCGGCGTCGGCGACCGCTACGTCCTGGAAGAACTGCGCGCCGGCGGGTACATGCCTCGGCGGGGAACAGTCCGGCCACATCGTGCTGCCGGCGCTGGCCACCACCGGCGACGGCATCATCACCGGTCTGCGGCTGATGTCGCGGATGGCCCAGACCGGGGTGCGTTGGCAGGCCTGGCGTCGGCGATGCGCACGTTGCCGCAGGTGCTGATCAATGTCGCGGTCGACGATAAGGCGACCGTCGCCGCCGCGCCCTCGGTGCGCAGCGTGGTCCAGCAGGTGGAAGAGGAGCTCGGCGACACCGGGCGAATCCTGTTGCGTCCGTCCGGAACCGAGCAGATGGTCCGCGTCATGGTGGAAGCCGCCGACGAGGACACCGCGCGCCAGCTGGCGCTGCGGGTCGCGAAGTCGGTCAGCGCGCAGCACTGAGCGCCGCCTTTGATCCCTGGCCGCGAACGTGCGCAAAATGCCAGTCTGAGCCCGTCCCGGGCGTACATTTGCGCACCCTCGCGGGGGGATAGCAGGCCGGGCGCTGAGATCAGCCGGGCAGCAGCTGCCGCAGCTCCTCCACGTAGCGCACGGATTCGGCGGGCTCGGTGGTCAGCGGGTTGACCAGCAGCGTCGTCACCCCGGCCGCGGCGAACGCCGCCACCCGCTCGGCGACGAAGCCGCGCGGGCCGATCAGCGACACGTGGCGCACCAAGTCGTCGGGCACGGCCTCGATCGCCTCGGCCTTGCGGCCGGCCAGATACAGCTCCTGGATGCGGTCGGCGACCTCGCCGAACCCGTATCGGGTGGCCAGGTTGTGGTAGAAGTTGCGGCCCTTGGCGCCCATGCCGCCGATGTAGAGCGCCAACTGCGGCTTCACCCAGGCCAGCCGGTCGGCCACATCGTCGCCGATCGCCAGGCTGGCGCTGACCATGACGTCCAGCGGCCCCAGCGCCGGATCGCGTTTGGCGAACCCGGCGCGCAACGATTCACCCCAGACCGCGTCGGCCTTCTCCGGGTAGAAGAACACCGGCTGCCAGCCCTCGGCGATCTCGGCGGTCAGCTCCACGTTTTTGGGTCCCAGCGCGGCGATGGTGATCGGAATCCGTTCGCGCACCGGGTGATTGATGAGGTGCAGCGGCTTGCCCAGTCCGGTGCCACGGTCGGCGGGCAGCGGTAGCTGGTAGTACTTGCCGTCGTAGCGGACGTCCTCCCGGCGCCACACCTGCCGACAGATCTCGACGACCTCCCGGGTGCGGCCCAACGGCGCGTCGAACGGGACCCCGTGGAAACCCTCCATCACCTGGGGGCCCGAGGTGCCGATGCCGAGGCGGAACCGGCCGTCGGAGACGTAGTCGAGGCCGGCGGCGGTCATCGCCAGCAGCGACGGCGTGCGGATGTAGATCGGGACCACGCCCGAGCCCAGCTCGATCGTCGAGGTCTTGGCGGCCAGATACCCCAGTTGGCTGATCGCGTCGTACGAGTAGGCCTCGGCGACCAGGGCGATGTCGACACCGACCTTCTCGAGTTCGACGACATGGGCGACGGCTTCCTTGAAGCCGCCGGCGTAGTTGAGGAAGATGCCGGTTCGCATCACCGATGTATACCACCAACCAGTTGGTAGGGCGAGCCGGGGGTGGTGCTCAGCCGTCGACCCGGCTGCCGGCGACCCGCGGGGTGAAGCAGCCGTGGAAGGTCAGCGGCAGGTGATGCCGTAACCGGCCGGTGTACACCGGGCCGGCGGCCAGCTCCTTGGCGTCGAAGATCAGTAGGCTGGCGACGTTGTTGACGCCGTCCTCGCTGACCACCAACAGCCACCCGTCGTCCTCCGCGGTGGCGTCGGGCCGGGCGGCGAAGATGCCCTCGTGCGGCAGGTGCCCGGCCGGCAGCTCGAAGGTGACCTCCTTGCCGGTGGTGTTGTCCATCTTGGCGACCGCGTTGGGATACACGTTCTCGTCGGTGCTCGCCGACAGGTAGGTGTACCGGTTGCGCTGGCCGGTGCGGGTCAGGTTGAACGTCGGGAACTCGCCATACAGGTCGGTGAGCTGCTCCTGAGTGACCTTGTCTCGCGTGATCCGCATCCGCAGCAACTGCCCGCCGTAGGGCATGGTGGCGGTCTGCACCAGCGTCTGCACCGAGGACAGCTGGCCGTTGAGCTGTTCCCAGGAGGCGTGGTAGTTCACCATTTCGACGACGGTGTCCGCGCCGTCCTCGTAGGCGTTGGCCAGGTGCAGGTGCAGTGTGGCATCGGTGTGCAGGACGCGGGGTTTGCCGCCGTCGCGCGGCACCAGACCGATCATCGTGCCCCGCGACCCGTCGTACTCGATGGCGTCGATGAAGTTGCGCATCCCCAGCCCGGCGCTGAGCATCTTGGCCGGCGGGAAGACCAGCGGCGGGATCGCGAACACCATGTGCCGGGCGGTCAACCCGACGTCGTGGTTGAACATCGGGGCCGGCAGGTTCAGGTGGCCCAGCCGGTGCATGTGGCCGGCGCGGTCGACGCGGTAGCAGATGAGCCGGGGGATCGGCATCATCGCCAACCCGAAGTTGAACAGGTCGCCGGTGCTGTGGTCCCACTTCGGATGCGCGGAAAAGGCGCCGAGCCATTTCAGTTCGCCGTCGAAGCGGTGGATGCCGATGGTGTCCAGTGTGTCGGGGTTGATTTCGGTGGGCGGGCCGCCTTCCCACAGCGCCAGCAGCTTCCCGGCGTGCATGACGACGCCGGTGTTGGCGACGTTGGCGGGGAACCGCAGCGCATTGGCCAAGATCCCGCCCGGCCGCATCGTGCCCAGCGCCCGGAACGGGGCGCCGTTCGACACCAGGGATTTGCGGTAGTGCTCGGTTTGGATGTAGCGGTTGCGGTAGTGCAGCTTGCCGTCGGCGATGGTGAACATCGACAGCATGCCGTCCCCGTCGAAGAGGTGGCCGAGTTGCTGGCCGCCGGCGTCCAGCTTGCCCGGTCCGTTGCGGTACAGCGTGCCCTGCAGCTCCGCGGGCAGTACCCCTTCGTAATCGTCGACGGTGTAGTCGTATTCGTCGTAGAGCGGGGCGTAGGTGGTGAAAGCCGAGCTGGTCATCGCTTCTCCTCGGTGATCGGTTGGGCCGCGGCGGGTCGGACCTGCAGCGTGCAGGACAGTCCCGGCACGATCCGGATGGTCAGCAGGCGCGCCCGGTGGTGGCCGAGGCGATGCGTGCGCAGTTGGCCGCGGCCATTGGCACCGACTTGTCGGCGGTCAGCGGTAGCGAGATCGGGGACGCCATCGAGTATTTCGCGTCTCCCAACACGGCGCTGTGGATTGGGGCACCGTTGACCTGGCGGTTCCGCCCCTACGGCAACGACGCGGACCGGTGCATGTTCGACGAAGATTACAGCGCGGCCCCCAAGTCGGGCGGACTGTGCGCGGTGCTGAACCAGGATCTGTTCAACCTGGCCTGGGCGCGGCATGGCTTGAAGTCGATGACCAAACCCGCGGTGACGCTGACGGGCTATCAGGAGATCCGGATCCGGCAGTTCCATCAGGACCTCGACGCGTATCTGCAAGCCTAACGAGGGATTTCACGCCTCGAGTTGTCCGGTCACGACCCAGCGCAGGCAGTGCCGCAGAAGTCGAAGCTCGGTATTAGTCAGTTCAATAATTAATTCGTAACATACATCGCGTGAGGCGTCAATGAGCCGGGGCACCTCCGGGCACGTGCGCGGCTGTCGACCGAGTTATTAAGCCGCAGCTGGAGTCTCCACATTGGGAGCCCGAATCTCGTTGGGTTGCGCCATGATGGTCGGGTGACCGATGCGAAGACGAAGCCCGGGCCCGGGCGTCCGGCCGGGCCCGACAGCGGCGATACCCGGCAGCGGGTGATCGACGCGGCGTGTCGGTGTTTCGCGCAGCACGGTTACGGACCGGCGACCAACAGTTTGATCGCCGAGCTGGCCGACGTCACCGCCGGCGCGGTGTACTACCACTTCGGCACCAAGAGTCAACTCTTCGATGCCGTCTGTGAGGATGTGTACGGCAAGATCATCGCGCGGTCGACGACGGCCGTGATGGCCAGTCCGCGATCGGTTCGCGGCCTGCTCCGCGCGGTCCTGGACGAGTCGATGCGGATCAACCATGAATCCCCGGAACTGGCCGGCTTCGTCGCCACCGCGCCCATCGATGCGCGCCGCCATCCCGAACTCACCGAGGCGTTTGTCAAGCAGGCGACGCGGATGACCGAGACGTTGGCGACGGCGGTGCGACACGGCCAGGACCACGGACTGATTCCCCCCGACCGGGACCCCGTCGACGTGGCGCATCTGATCAGCGCGATCGTCGACGGCTTCGCGCACGCGGCCGCCGCCACCGACCCGGTCGCCATGGATGCCCTGACCGAGGCGTTCGAATCGCTGCTGCTCGATGCCGCCGACGGGCCGGGGCGTCGCTCCGGCAAATCCGAGTAGCCGCCGCGCTGAGCTGTGACGCTGACAGTGGAACGTGGGGTTATCCACTCCCGACGCCCAGATGGTGCTGGCCGAAACCCCCACTGAGGCAAGGATTCTCCGCGAGGAGGTGTTCGGTCCGATCGCGGCCACCACCGGATTCGACGGGGAAGGCGGTGCTGAGGAAATCGAGGAATACCTCGAAACCAAGTACATCGCGCTGCCCTAAGCACGTGGCGGCCGCACAAAATTTCCGTCTATGAGCCCCCTACAGCTCCCGTAGATTGATCCCGGTAACTGGTCGCTGCGGGCTTGGGAGGAGCAACAATGACGGATCTGGCGGGGGCGTACATTTCCGCCCGAGGGGCGGGGCTTGGGTTTTTGTTCGCCCGCATGGACTGGCGGATCTCGTTGAGCATCGCGGTGATCTGCCTGATCATCTGGGGGATCGTCAAGGCCGTCGGCTCCCAGAAACAGGATCAGCAGGGCCAACCGCAGCAGCAGCCGCCGCAGCAGCCCTACGGCGGACAGCCGCCGTACCCGCCGCAACAGGGCCAGCCGCCCTACCCGCCGCAGCAGTCGTACGGCGGTCAGCAGGGTCAGCCGCCGTACCCGCCGGCGGCCAACGGATAGCCGCGAGTCCGCTACTTCAACAGGGCGGCGATCTTGTCTTCCAGACCGATCGGCGGCGCCGTGACGTCGACCGCCTCGGTCCGGGGCAGCTGCGCGTCGGGATCGGCGAATTCCCGGTAGGTCTTGTCGCCGGCGAGCGTGTAAAGCAGGTACCCGGTCAGCAGCGCCCGCACCGCCTTCTGCGTCTTGCGGTCCGAGCTGCCCAGCCCGACCGCCTGCGTCAGCCGGCGTCCCTCGGCCAGCCCCGCGGTCTTGGCCTTGCTCACCGTGCGCACCACCGCGCCGTCCCACGCCCTGGCTAGCTCCAGGCGTTCGACCGCAACGTCGTGGGATCCCCGGGCGCGGCCAACACCATCCCCGGGACGCGCAGCGTGGCCGCGGGTTCCTCGGCCGGTGGTTTGGTGGCGGCCGGAAAGACCGCGACCACCGCTTTCGGCTTGACCGGCAGGCCGGCGGCGGCGAACACCGCGGCCGACCCGCCGAAACCGTGGCCGGCCACCCCCAGCTTGGTGGGATGCACGCTGATCTTTCCGGGACCCAGCCGCACCCCGGTGGCGATGTCCAGGGCGGTGCCCAGGTCGAAGGCCAGGTTCAGCACCGACGGCGCCAACCCCCGCTCGGTATCGGGGGCGGCGGCCACGATGCCCCACGACGCCAGGTGCTCCAAGAGTCGCGCGTAACGACCGACACCGGTCAGCCAGTCATGACCGAAGGCGATACCGGGCAGATTCAGCCCCGATTCCGGGGTGTACACCACCCCGGGGAGACCGGCAAATGCCAGGTCACCACGCAAAACGCGGTGTGGGCCGCGCCGGGTCAATGCGGCGAAAAGCTTCTTCGTGCTGGCCACCGCTTGACCGTAGCCCACGCGGCGAGCGGGCGGGGTCAAGGCCGCGCCTGCACTACCCTAGTGGGCTATGTGTGGAATCGTCGGCTACGTCGGGCATCGGCCTGCCTGCGACGTCGTGCTCGACGGGCTGCGCCGGATGGAGTACCGAGGCTATGACTCGGCGGGCCTGGCGCTGGTCGACGGGGACGGCGAGGTGACGGTGCGTCGTCGCGCCGGTCGGCTGGCGAACTTGGAGGCCGCGGTCGCCGAGATGGACCCGGCGTCGCTGACCGGCACCACCGGCCTGGGCCACACCCGGTGGGCCACGCATGGGCGGCCCACCGACCGCAACGCCCATCCGCATCGCGATGCCGCCGGCAAGATCGCCGTCGTCCACAACGGCATCATCGAGAACTTCGCGGTGCTGCGCCGCGAGCTAGAGGCCGCCGGGGTGGAGTTCGCCAGCGACACCGACACCGAGGTGGCCGTGCACCTGGTGTCACAGGCGTATCACCACGGCGCGACCGCCGGGGATTTCGTCGGCTCGGTGCTGGCCGTGCTGCGGCGGCTGGAAGGCCACTTCACCTTGGTGTTCGCCAACGCCGACGAGCCGGGCACCGTCGTCGCCGCCCGCCGCTCGACCCCGCTGGTGGTCGGCATCGGGCAGGGGGAGATGTTCGTCGGCTCCGACGTGGCCGCGTTCATCTCCTACACCCGCGATGCCGTCGAGCTGGGGCAGGACCAGGCGGTGGTGATCACCGCCGACAGCTATGCGATCTTCGACTTTTACGGCCACGACGACGCCGCCAACGCGCGACACTTCCACATCGACTGGGATCTGAGCGCCGCCGAAAAGGGCGGCTATGAGTACTTCATGCTCAAGGAGATCGCCGAGCAGCCCACCGCGGTGGCCGACACCCTGCTGGGCCATTTCGTCGACGGCCGCATCGTGCTGGACGAGCAGCGGCTCTCCGATCAGGAACTGCGCGAGATCGACAAGGTGTTCGTCGTGCCTGCGGCACCGCGTATCACTCCGGGCTGCTGGCCAAATACGCCATCGAGCACTGGACCCGGCTGCCCGTCGAGGTGGAGCTGGCCAGCGAGTTCCGCTACCGCGACCCGGTGCTGGACCGCAGCACCCTGGTGGTGGCGATCAGTCAATCCGGGGAGACCGCCGACACCCTGGAGGCGGTGCGGCACGCCAAGGAGCAGAAGGCCAAGGTGCTGGCGATCTGCAACACCAACGGCAGCCAGATCCCGCGGGAATGTGACGCGGTGCTCTACACCCGCGCCGGACCCGAGATCGGGGTGGCGTCGACGAAGACGTTCCTGGCCCAGATCGCGGCGAACTACCTGGTCGGTTTGGCGTTGGCGCAGGCCCGCGGCACGAAATACCCCGATGAGGTCGAGCGCGAATACCGCGAGCTGGAAGCCATGCCCGATCAGGTGGCCCGGGTGCTGGCCGGCATCGAACCCGTCGCCGCGCTGGCCGAACGGTTCGCGCGGTCGTCGGCGGTGCTGTTTTTGGGCCGCCACGTCGGCTACCCAGTGGCGTTAGAAGGTGCGCTCAAACTGAAAGAGCTGGCCTACATGCATGCCGAGGGTTTCGCCGCCGGCGAGCTCAAGCACGGCCCGATCGCGCTGATCGAGGACGATCTGCCGGTCATCGTGGTGATGCCCTCACCCAAGAGCGCCGCGACGTTGCACGCCAAGCTGCTGTCCAACATCCGCGAGATCCAGACCCGCGGCGCGATCACCATCGTGATCGCCGAGGAGGGCGACGACACGGTACGGCCGTACGCCGATCACCTGATCGAAATCCCAGCGGTGTCAACGCTTTTCCAGCCGTTGCTGTCGACGATTCCGCTGCAGGTGTTCGCCGCGTCGGTGGCCCGGGCCCGCGGCTACGACGTCGACAAGCCGCGGAACCTGGCCAAGTCGGTCACCGTCGAGTAGTCAGCCGTTGATGTCGGCGACGGCGCCGCCGAGCGGTTGCACCCAATGCGGTTTCGGGCATTTCGTTAGCGCGGAGGAGTTCGCCGAAGGACGGCTATCATGCTGGCATGCGACGAGGAATAAAGCCGAGGAGCAGAATCGCTCACGCGGCTGCGTTGGCTGCAGAAATATTGATCGGCAGCCGCGGGCCGTGCCGGGATAGCGGGCCTGGAGTCACCTCGGCGTCGCCGCAGGGTGTCGCACGTGATGAAGTCGCAGCCTCTAGCTTCGACAAAGCGGTTGTCCAATCTCTGGAAAAGACGTACGAACAAGACGAGATCCTGCGCCATCAACGTCAACGTTCGATGCTCATGAAGCTAATTCCAATCGCGGCGATCTTGCAATTGCTCATCTCGGCGAATATGCTGGTTGTATCGCTTGCGAATATAACCAAGCCAAGGCGGGGCGCACCTTTTGAGCAAGTCTCTGAATGGTGGGAATTTCTTCATGGTCGGTTTACCCCTAGCCTTGCGCTTGGCATCATTCTGGTCTTGCTTGCCCTGGTAGCGACGATAAACATTGCGATCGCGGTGAACGGCCCTAGCCCCAGGCGTGAAGATGAAGTTGCCATCCGGGAATGGCGGAAGCTTCTCGAATATGCGCTGCTGATATCGGCAAGCTTAGCGTTGTTGTTTGGCATCACGCAGCTTTCAAGCATCGATACGCTCACAGACCAAGGAAACGCGACCGCGGCCCTCTTGCTGATGGTACTGACTGTATTTCTCGCCATCAGCAGTGCTGAGTATATTGATTCAACCGAACGTGTTCGGGGCTTTGTTCGCAATGACAGGAGAATAGCAGAGACAAAGAGCTGGGTGGCTGAGCTACGGGCTCGTGGCGTGACAGTATCGCTGTCAGATACCTCGGGCAACTCAGACGGGATTCTAGTTGCTGTCCTGGTTAGGATGGCTGTCGTTGGGTTAGTGTCAACGCTGTACACTGCTGCGGCTATCGCCAGCATGGCAGTCATGAATGGCCGGTTCCCGACCATCTTGCCGGGAACCGTGAAGCTATTCGTATTGGTATTTTTCTATTCCGCCCTTGTCGGCTATGTTGTTGCGTGGTTTGCGGTGGAGCGTTGGTCGACAGTTAGAACCCGGTTCATTCGATGGCGGCTTGATATTATGCCTCAGCTCCTACGCAGAATGTACCTCATTTTTGTGACGCTGATTCTATGGATACTCGGTTTCGCGGACTCCGGGCCTTGGCGCGCTTTCTACCTGGTTGCTATCTGCGCCGGCCCATTTATCGTGTCACCCGCGTTCGCGTGGGTGGTGCTGTCGGCAACTCGACAAAGCAGCTACTCCGGCACTCAATTTGGTCGCCTTGCGGCGTGGCTTGCCGGCCCAGTTTGGCGGGTCGTCGACCGATCAATATCTGCCAGCTATACGGCTGCTATCCGTGAGCGGGAACGCGCGTATGACGAGGAAGTAAGGTCAATGAGTGTGGTGTCGGCACGCGAGTCTTCCTATGACCCGAGGGCCATGTTAGCCCGTGTCGAGAAGGGCGAGACGGTCGAGATCACCCGCCACGGCACAGTCATCGCCACGGTGATCCCCAGCCAGCAAAAGAAGCGGAGTCGCATTGAGGAACTCGTGGCATCCGGGGCCATTCGATTGTCGGGAAAGACGACAAGCGACCTCGACACGTTCACGCAATTTGAGGTAGATCCTGACGTCGATCCGCTGCAGGTGCTGTTTGAGGATCGGTATGGTGAACGCGAGTGGGAGGGAAAGCTGAGCAACGAGATAGTGGGTCGAGGTGAAGCGACCGAGGGGCCAGTCTAGTGCTCTACCTCGACGCGTCGGCGATCGTAACCCGACTTTTATCAATTTAGTGCGCACCGCTTGAGCGGATCTTGGCCAGTGCGGTGGCGAGGTCGACGGGGATGGGGTCGGCGGCGGCCAGGGTTTGGTCGCGACGGCGATGGTGACGGTGCGGTAGCGGCGTGCGGTGCGCACGAATTTCTTGATGCTCCACCCGGTGTGGGTCTCGATGTAGTGGCTGATAGCCATCGCGGCGAACACGATCGTCAGGTGCGCGTC